>NZ_JANSJH010000101.1:0-9663 GCF_047462495.1 Synechococcus sp. H55.2
TGAACTCAATACCATAACGTCCTGTAAGAGACCACCACTCCCGGTTGAGGGCTGCTCTTCAACACAAAGCCAGTCAGGGCACACGCAGTTCACGGCGCAGGTGCCGGGAGCTGCTGCAACGCCTGTCTGGCAGGGAGAGGCGCTTTCAAGCGTGGGTGAACCACTGCATCTCCACTGGCGTCAGCGGGACGGAGTCCTTTGTGATTGCGCTTTTGGGGGCTGCCGTAAACCAGCCCAGAGGCCCGTGGTTGGCTTGTCAACTGCAGGGCTACCAAAAGCCCGTACTCTATACGTCAGCATGAGTGCGGGTAGTTTACAACATCCAAAAGGCCTTATCAGGTTTAAAGTGAGGAGTAACCCGACAAAGAGTGAGGCTTGACCATGACGCTGGCTCAGGAGGCAACTGCCCAAGTTCCCGCCTTTTGCGAAGGGATCCAATACTTTGGGGATCCCTGGCCGGAATTCGATCGCCTGGGCCAGGAACCTGCAGTGGATGCTGCCACAGGCAAGCTGCGGGATCCCGGCAGTCGCATGGCCGCCTACCAGACCTTGCTCTATGCCGATGCGCTGCGCTATCTCACCCTGCAGATGACCGCCAGCAAAGCCTCGGGCCACCCAGGCGGCTTTGCCAGCCAGGCGGAAGCCTATGCCGCTTTGGTGTACCTGGGCCAAAAGAACATCCCCACCGAAGTGGGCCACCACGCCCCCGGCTTCTACGCCGCCATGTTCTTGGATGGATCCCTGGCCGAGATGGGCATCCACACGGTCTCTGACTTGCGGGCCCGCTTCCGGGAACGGGAAGGGCTGTTGGGCCACCTTTCTGGCTACATCCCCGGCTTGCTGGCGCCGGCAGGGCCACTGGGGCAAGGGCAGCACTTTGCCATGGCCGGCGCCCTGCTCTACCCGGATCGCCTCTTCCCGGTCACCATCGGCGATGGGGGCCTGGGGGAGCCCTACGTGATGAGCTCCATGATCCACTTTCACACCGCCTTCCCGCAGCGCACCAACTTCCTACCGGTGCTGGTCTGGAACGGCTACAGCCAAGAGCACCACAGCATGATCTCCACCCTCGCCAACGCCCAGATGGTTGAGTACTGGCGGGGCAACGGCTTTGAGGAAGTGGTGCTGGTGGATGCCAAAGACTTCGACGATGCCCAGCAGCCTGGCCCTTACGTCGATAGCACCCAATTTTCTCTGAAAGCCCGCTTGGCCTTTGCCCAGAGGGTACTGACCGAGATGGAGCGGGCCATTCAGTCAGCTCTAAGCGGCCACCTGACGGTTTTCATCCTCAAGCAACTGAAAGGGGCGGGCGTGCACGCCAAGGGATCCAAATCCCACAACCTCTATGCCCACCACACCTTGGATAACCCCGACATCGTGGCCGCTCTGCAAGCGCGGGCCCTGCATCCGGCCGCTTGGGCCCTGGTGCGCCAAAACTGTGAACGGGCTGCTGGGGGGCCGGCAGCCAAGGTGGTGGTAACGGAATCCGTCCGCCCTCTGCCGCCGCTGGGATCCCTCAACTTAACTGAGTTCCCCCTCGGCGATAAGCAAGTCTCCACCACGGCCATCGGCACCCTGGTGGTGCAGGTGGGGCAGAAAGATCCCGACTTTCTGGTGGCCAATGCCGATGGTAACGAGGCTTCCGGCATCGCCAACGTCAACCAAGGTCTCAAAGTGATCCACCCCACGGCGGATCCCCTCTACAACCAACAGCCCCAAGGGCAGGTCTACGAACCCCTCAGTGAAGATGCCTGCGCCGGCTTGACAGGGGGCCTGGCGCTCTTTGGCGGGCGCTCCCTCTGGTGCTCCTATGAATCCTTTGCCGTCAACGGCCTGCCCATCTGGCAGACGGTAACCCAGGCGATGGCCGAGCTGCGCCGCCCCACCCCTGCCGCTATTGCCCTCTTCACAGCTGGAGCATTGGAACAGGGACGCAACGGCTGGACCCACCAACGCCCGGAAATCGAGGCCTACCTGGCGGCTATGATGCGCAACGGCAACATCTTCCCCCTCTTTCCCCCCGACGCCAACTGTGCCCAAGCCGCCTACGAGTGGGCCTTATCGACCTTCAACAAAGGGATCCCGATCTTTGCCAGCAAAACCCCCCTGCCCATCCGCACCACCCTGGAACAAGCGCGCCAAGCCGTGGAGCAGGGCTGCACTGTGCTGCAGGAACTGCCTGGATCCCGCACTGTGGTCTTTGCCGTGGTGGGAGATATGATCCTTCTGCCAGTCTTTGCGGCGGCTGAACAGCTCCAGGCCCAGGGGATCGGCAGCAAAATTGTCTCGGTGGTCAACCCTCGCCGTCTCTACCGCCCCAGCGATATAGCCTGGTCCACCTGTGCCCAACCCGATGGGGAGTTCATGTCTGACCAGGAGTTTGCCGCTTGGTTTGCCGGCGCAGCCCTTATCGGCGTGACTGGCGGATCCAGCCTGATGTTGGAGCCCCTGTTGTTGCGCTACACCGGCCCGCGCGATCTTTTTGCCTGGAAACGCGGCGAAACCACCGCCACCCCTGCCGAACTCATGGACTACAACGGCCTAACGGCCCAGGCGCTGGCAGAGCGAGCCAAGCAACTGCTAGGCTGAGGGGCACATTGGGATCCCTTCAGTCTATGACCAGTGCTATCCCCCTCCGAGAGAAGCTTGAGAGGATATCCCCCACCGAGGGCAAGGAGCAAGTCATTGTCCAACATTTCGCTATCCCCTTGCTCCATGAGCTAGGCTTTGGAGACCTGGAGATTAGGCCTGAGTTTGAAACAGGGTGCGGAGAAGTAGACTTTGCGGCTAGAAAAAACACACAACATACAGACATCTTCTTCAACTCTAGGAAAAACCCATACCTTCTCTTGGAAGTTAAGTCCAGGACAGTCAATCTTAGTGAGGGATCCGCTGCCTGTAGAGATGCAGTAGATCAAATAAAAAGGTACTTGCTTGGAGAGCATTGCAAATCAGCAAGGTGGGGAATAATTACCAATGCAAATTACATCCAGCTCTGGAGGAGACACGGGAAGGTTGTTCACCCTGTTACAGCAAACCTTGCTATCAACCTGGATAACATTGAGAACATCGTGCATGATTTACGAAACAAGATAGAAAACTACGAGCGCGCTTTGACCATATGTGTGTACAACAATAAAGGCGGTGTGGGCAAAACAACAACGGTTATTAACCTTGCAGGAGCATTAGCATCTAAACGAAAAAAAGTCCTAGCTGTTGACTTTGACTCCCAAGGAGATTTGACAAGAAGCTTGGGAGCTACTCCTGGAAAAGTTACACTAACGCAGTGTTTAAAGGATCCCAGGATAGACGTCCACACGATTGTTCAGACATATAGGCTCAAGACACCTAAGGGAATAGTTTCCGTCTTCAACCTCATCCCAAGAGACTCTGAGCTGGAGAAACTGACCGACAGCGAAAATGCAGCCTATATCCAGAAAGGAACCAAGCGCCTTCGGGATCTGCTTGCCCCCCTTCGTCGTGAGTATGACTACATCCTAATCGACTGCCCAACTCAGTGGCTTTACTTCAGCCAAAGTGGACTTTTTGCTGCCGATGTTGTTTTGATACCTACCCGACCTGACGATCTGTCTTCTTTAAATAATGCTGTTAGGGTAATCACTAAGTTCGTTCCAGAGACCGCTAAATCACGACATGACGGAGGCCCCATCGCCTTGCCTATCTTTTTTAATGGTGTCTCTTCGGGAAGTCAACACACTATTCAACTAGCGAACGAAGAAATACGAAAGTTTATCAACCAAGAAGAAAATGTATGCTTAGTTTCGTATTTCTGGCCGCGTTTTAAGAAGGGCAATGAAGACAAAAGCATTTTTAAAATACCCGACTATACAGTGATATCTTCTGCCACTTTTGCTCGAATCCCTGCTGTCTTTAAGTACAAGAAAGTTTTAGAATACTACCAAAGTCTCGCCGGCGAGTACTTTATCGATGAGTGAGTTTTCCGATCTCGGCAAGCTGGTCAACCTACCCCTCGAGAGCATTACGCCTGCCGAGGGGTTTTCCGCTCCCTCTTTCTTGGTTACTGCAGCAGCCGCTCAGTTAAGGGCAACAGGAGGGCACAATTGGGTGCCGCTGCTGGTGGTTGAGGCTAGCGACTACCAGTACAAGGCCATTGGCAACCATTTTGTCTATGCAGTTGCTCAAGAAGCCGGGTTGGAGAGGCTGTGGTGTATCATTGTTGACCCAGCCCCGGAGCAGGTGGAGCAGGCCCAAGTTCTCACTAGAGAAATGGTTCCGAAGGTAAATTTGACGGAGGCTTCTAGGGAAACTATCTTGGCTGCGCTGAGATACCTGGCCGAGCAGCCCGGCACCCCCCTCAAGGGAGTTGATGTAACCATTGCAGCCGCGCGAATTGCAGAGGCAGATAGGAGCTGGTGGCAGAACTTAACTCCCATAACCAAGCTAGGATGCAGAATTACGCGAGGCAAAAAATTAGATGCCCTAAAAGAAGTTTTTTTTCTAACTCCTACAGCGCCGCCTCCCAGTAAGCAGAAATCGTCCAAAAAATCCACAGCATCTGCCAGTGCCAAGAAAACAAGCTCAACTCGCTCGCGGAAAAAGACAGAGGGAGAGAGGGGCTAGGGATAGCGCTCCGCGTCGCCGGCGCGTTCGCGGCAGCGTTGCGTAGCAACAACGGCGCGACAAAAAACCTTTCATTGCTATTTGAATTGAATTAAATAACTATAACTCTCAAACCCATTTCATCTTCATTCAGCCTTCATTCAGCAAAGGGTTCAATTCTGCGGCTAGGATGCGGATAGCTCGCTCCTGGCAAAGACAAACCACTCAACCTGCAGGTACTCGACAAAGGGTTGAGCCACTCACTTCCGTGTGGAAAGGTTCCCCTTCCTGGGGAAAATCTTCCCGAAAATGGGCCCCTCGGCTTTCCTCTCGCAGCAGCGCCCCCTGTGCCACCAGGCGAGCGAGCAAAAGTAGACTGCCGGCCTCCGCCTCTTCCCGGCTGGCCCAGGGCTTCTCCTCTAGGGGCAGGGCTTCTGCAAAAGCCAGAAAAGCTCGCAGCCGCTCGCCCTCCCGCACCACGCCCAGGGCTTCTCCCACTTGCGGCTTGAGCTTGGGGAGAAGAGAGGGTGGCGCAGTGAGCACAGGTAGTGCCTGGGGCTGCCGAGGGGGGCCGTGTAAATCTTGCAAGGCGGCCAGAGCGGCCCGCTTGCCCATGACCAGCCCTTCCAAAAGGCTGTTGGAAGCTAGGCGATTGGCCCCATGCAAGCCCGTGGAAGCCACCTCCCCCGCTGCATAGAGGCCCGGCAAGCTGGTGAAGCCGCCAGCGTCGGTGCGTACCCCACCCATCACGTAGTGAGCCGCAGGAGCGACTGGGAGAAGATCTGTTGTGGGATCCAGCCCCAAGGCGCGGGCAGAGGCGACGATGCTGGGAAAGCGTTCCCCCAAATGCTCAATGCTGCGCAGGTCGAGGTAGACCGCCCCCGTCCGCTGCCGCTCCCAGAAAACAGCCTGGGCCACCACATCCCGCGGCGCCAGCTCGCCCAGCTCCGCATAGCGAGGCATGAAACGCTCCCCCCAGGCGTTGAGCAGAACCGCTCCTACCCCTCTGGCGGCCTCGCTCACCAGTGCCCCATTGGGCAAGGCCGTAGGGTGAAATTGCACAAACTCCAGATCCCTCAAGATGGCTCCGGCGCGCCAGGCCAGCACCATTCCATCGCCGCTGGCCCCCGGTGGAGCCGTGGAGATGGGAAAGAGGCTGCCAAATCCTCCCGTAGCCAGGAGAACCGCCCCGGCCTTCACCTGTACCGGCCCTTCAGGGCCGAGAAGCAGGGCTCCCGCCACTCTGTCTCCCGCCAGCAAAAGGCTGAGAGCCGTGTAGCCCTGCAAAGGCGGCCTGCTGAGACGGGCCAACAGGCCTCTGAGCAGCCACAGCCCGCTGCGATCCCCCCCCAGGTGACGCACCCGTGCCCGCGAGTGGCCTCCTTCTCGCACCGGCTCGGGATGGAAAGGCAGTCCCCAAGACAAAAGTTTCTCCAGGTGAAAGGGCGCTTCCTGCAAGATGGAGCGGGCCACCTTTGCTTCCACCAGGCCGCGGCCTGCCTGCAGGGTGTCCTGGAGATGGGCCGCCACATCCGTCGCGTCCAGAGGAAAAGCCACCCCCCCCTGCGCCCAAGGCGTAGAGCCAGAGGGCAAGGGATCCTTGCTCACCACCAGGGTTCTTGCTCCCTCAGCTTCCGCCCACAGGGCTGCGTACACTCCCGCCACCCCGGCTCCCAGGATCAGCAGATCCGTTTCCCATCGCGATAGCGCTGCAGTTCCCGACAGACCCTCTTGCAAGGGCGGCACGTAGTCCTTGCGCCTCACCTCTAGGCCCCGGCAGGGATCGCCAGCATGGCCAGGATGGACTGGCGGGCCTTCGCAGCCACCGCCTCCGGCACCCGGATCACGGGGCGCATCTCCAGCAGGGAGCGGCGGATCTTCTCCAGGGTGATCTTCTTCATGTACTCGCAGACGGCATCCGCCTTCACAGGGATGAACGTCTTGTCGGGGGCTTCCTTCTTCAGGCGGTGGAGAATGCCCACCTCGGTGGCGACCACGAACTCCCGGCAGGGCGAACTCTTGGCATGGCGCACCATGCCCTCGGTGGAAAGGAGCTTGGCATCGGGTTTGAGAAACAGACAACTGGAGCCACAACTGCATTCGGGGTGAATGAGGAACTCTGCCCCAGGATGCTCTTCCACCATCGCCTTGAGGTGCTCTTCCCGAATGCCGACATGCACGTGGCACTCGCCGGGAAACAAATCCAACTCCCTGCCTGTCACCTGCGCCACGTGGGCCCCCAGGAACATATCTGGCACAAAAAAGATGGGGCGATCCGGGGGCAGGCTGGCCACCACTTGAACCGCGTTGGCGCTGGTTACGCAGACATCGGCCAGGGCCTTGATCGCGGCGGCAGTGTTGACATAAGCAACCACCAGGCCTTCTGGGTTGGCCTCTTTCCAGCGCAGCACATCTTCGGGGCAGATGCTATCGGCCAAGGAGCAGCCCGCCTCCAGATCCGGCAGCAGCACCGTTTTTTCCGGGTTGAGGATGGCCGCCGTCTCAGCCATAAAGTGGACGCCGGCAAAGACGATGACCTGGGCGTTGGTCTTCTGCGCCTCGCGAGCCAGTCCCAAGGAGTCTCCCACAAAGTCCGCCACCTCCTGCACTTCGGGGAGCTGATAGGAATGAGCAAGAATAACCGCCTGTCTCTCCTGTTTGAGCTGAGCAATTTCCCGGACGGTCGCAGCAGCGTTGCCTCGCAACAGGGTTTCTCCTTCCATTACTTCCTAACGGTTTTGTTCCTCTGTGAGCTGGAGCGGAGCACTTTTTGGGCAGAGCATAGCTCCCGCAGGTGGTCAACTCCGCTTTGGAGAAGCATCTGAGCCGGCAAGAGAAGCCTTTCGTAACAGCGGGACGGAGCCGAGCCCAGGTTGTCTTCTCAAGCTAGCATCAAAAGCAGTGCCCCGCGAGAGCGTGTCTCAGGGCGGCACCACCAGCAAAGAGAGATCCAAGGCCTTGGCGGAGTGGGTGAGCGCCCCGACGCTGACGTAGTTCACGCCTGCCTCGGCAACTTGCCGGGCCCGTTCCAGGTTCATGTTGCCGCTGGCCTCCAGAGGAACCTTGCCGCCCACCCGTTGGACGGCGGCCCGAGTTGCTTCCAGGGTGAAGTTATCCAGGAGGATGAGATCGGCGCCTGCCGCCAACGCCTCTTCCAGTTCTTGGAGATCCCGCACCTCGACCTCCACCTTGAGGTGGTGGGGAGCGCCTTCCTTGGCCCGTTTGACGGCTGTCAAAACCCCCCCCGCGCTGCGGTCGCAACAGAGTTGCGTAGCAATGATGTGGTTCTCTTTGATCAAGATGCCGTCGAAGAGGCCAAAGCGGTGGTTTTTGCCGCCCCCTACTCGTACTGCATACTTCTCCAGGGCGCGTAGGCCAGGGGTGGTCTTACGGGTGTCCAGAAGCTGGGTTGAGGTTCCTCGGAGAGCTTCTACATAGGAGCGGGTGAGCGTGGCAATGCCGGACAGCCTTTGGAGAAGGTTGAGCGCCAGCCTCTCCCCCGCCAGAATCCCCCGCAGGGATCCCTTGAGATGAGCTACCTCTTGGCCAGCAGCTACTGCGGCCCCCTCTTCCACCCAAGGGGTGAACTCTACCTGGGGATCTGCCAGCCGGAAGACTTTTTGGGCAATCTCCAGGCCCGCCAGGATCCCCGGCTCCTTGGCCAAAATCACCGCCTCGCCCTTCAGTCCTGGGGGCAGGGTCAGCTCTGTGGTGAGATCGCCGTGACCCAGATCTTCCCGCAGCCAAGCGCGAAGGATCTCCTCAGGCAAGTCAACTTTGTCCATTGTTTTAGCTGGTGGGGGTAGAGCTGGTTGTATGAGACGGCTTTGCCAGGATCTGATACAACTTTTGCCCTAGGGGGTGTTTTGCGGCGTTTCCTCTGCCGGGCTGGGCGCCGTATCCGGCTCTTGGGCGAGGGCAGAGTCCTCAAGGCTGGGAGCGGTTTCTTGCTCCTTAAGAGGAAGCTGGGCGGCAACAGGCTCTGGGGCAGAAGGGGAGGGCGCAGTCGGGATCGCGGCTTCTTCTTCGGGAGCAACCGCAGGTGGCTGGGCAGCTTCTTTTTCTTTTTGCTGTTCGTAGCGCCGGCGTTTGTTGCCCTCGTCCACCAGCACGTACACCAGACTGAGGAGAGAGAGCCCCGCCGTTCCGACTAAAACCCAAAGTAAATTGTTGTCTATGGTCATGGGTGAGCTCCGTCAAACGCTGCTGCCGGTGGAGGAACATTGCTCCTTAAGGCTCGATCTTACCGTTGAAGCTGCTCTGCCTAGCTGAAAGATCCGGAAAGATGGAATTCATGAGTTGTGTGCCTCATGCGTTATCTCAAGTTCTACAAGCCCTACGGTGTGCTCACCCAATTTACCGACCAAGAGGGGCGGCCTACGCTCAAGTCTTTTATCCCGGTGCCCAGGGTCTATCCGGTGGGTCGATTGGATCGCGACAGCGAAGGGCTGCTCCTGCTGACCGATGATGGCATCCTCAATGCCCGCTTGATCGATCCCAAGTTCGGCCACGAGCGCACCTACTGGGTTCAGGTGGAAGGGATCCCCACCCCCCAGGCCCTACAACAGTTGCAACAGGGGCTGATCATCCAAGGGCGAAAAACGCGCCCGGCCCAGGTTAAAGTCTTGGCCGAGGAACCCAACCTGCCGCCACGGGATCCCCCCATTCGCTTTCGCCGCTCCATCCCCACCACCTGGCTGGAACTGACGCTGCGGGAGGGTCGCAATCGACAGGTGCGCCGCATGACTGCCGCTGTTGGGATCCCAACTTTGCGGCTGGTTCGCGTTGGACTGGGGCCGCTCTCTCTGACGGGGCTTGCTCCCGGCCAGTGGCAGGATCTCAGCGAGGCAGAACTGGCTCAGTTACAGCAATACTGTTTCTAATCACCAAGCAGTTGTTGTTTTTATCAAGTTGTCTTTATCAAAAAGTTGGGTCTAAAACTCCAGGCTTTTCTTGGTTTTGGATGTATGGTCATTTCCAACCGGATTAAGACACTTCGCCGCCAATCCAACTCCTCTCCCGGCCCTCTCTCCCAAGGGGCGAGGGGGAGAAGACTCAGAACCCTCTCCCTCTGGGAGAGGG
>NZ_JANSJH010000102.1:0-9136 GCF_047462495.1 Synechococcus sp. H55.2
CCCGCGGGCCTGTTTGTGCGTGAGGGGTGCATAAGAGTTGTCTTGCCAGTTCTGATCCGAAGGGTTGCCGAGGCAGCCTAGAATGGGGCTGGGATCCTTAATCCAGGAGAAGCGGGGCATGACAAGACCCAATTCTGCCCACCTGTTGACCCCAGATTTTCGCCTCAGCCTGTCGGTGCTGGCCTTGGCAGTGCCGTTGTTTTGGCTTTCTTTTTGGGCGGGGCTGGGGGTGGGCCTGTTTGGCCTGTTTTTGATGGTGCAGACCTCTTTGATTGGGCTGGCCTTTACCAGGACGGCGCTGCAGGTCTACAGCGGCCCCAAACGCATCCGCGAGTTCCCCTATAGCGAGTGGCAGGATTGGCAAATTTTCTGGCCGCCGCTGCCGGTTTTGTTCTTTTTCCGAGAAACCCAGAGCATTCATTTTTTGCCGATGCTGTTTAACCCTGCCGAGCTGAAAATGTGCCTGGAAGAGCGGTTGGGCCATCTCCACCCACGACGAAAGTCTCATGGCTCCCGCCAATGATTGGCTCTGCCGTGTGGGTTTGGCGGCAGGCAGGGAGATGGCGCTGGCTGGAGTGTCAGCTTTTGGCAGAGTGGCCTCACGCTTTTGGCTCTCGCCAAGGCCATCCTCACCTCCCGTCCCAGTTGGCCGCCCGGCTGCAACTGCCCCCTGAACGGGCCACGTGGGGCCATCAGGTGCACGGCTGCAACTGGATTTGGGCAGATGAGGGCACGGAAACCCTCAGGCAAAAAAGACCCGGTCAAGGGATCTCTACCCGTTCTCAGGCGGATGCAGTCATTGCCCGCCGCCAAGGGGATTCTGCCTGGGTATGCACCGCTGACTGTGTGCCGATTTTGCTGGCCAGTCGAGGATGGGTGGCGGCCGTTCATGCCGGCTGGAGAGGAACTGCTGGGGGGATTTTGTCCAAGGTGCTGCGGGAGTTTCTCCGGGCGGGGATCCCTGCTGCCGCGATTCGCGTTGCCATCGGGCCTTCTATTTCGGGGTCGGTCTATCAGGTGTCAGAAGAAGTGGCCGAGCAGGTGCTGAAAAGCCTGCCTCTGGGGCTGGACACCCGCGCCGCCCTGTTGCCGGATCCTCTGCCCGGCAAAGTTCGTTTGGATCTGCGCTGGGTCAATTGTGCCCAAGCCCAAGCCCAAGGGATCCCCTCTGAACAGATTGCCGTCAGCCCCCATTGCACCCTCAGCCAACCCCAAGATTTCTTTTCCTACCGCCGCGATGGATCCCTGAAGGATGAGCAGGGCCGTCATTGCGTGCAGTGGTCGGGCATTGGCCTGCGGCTGTCAGCATGCTCCAGTCGGCTCTGCCCAGAAGAACAGGAACAACAGTGGCTATAATTGCGCTCAAGACAGAGCCCTATAGCTTTTTCACTAACCGGCGAGGATCCCATGTTTCGTAGTGCCGCCCTTTGCGGATTGTCTGGGATGGTCTTGGCCCTCACACTCGTTTCGACCCAAGGGGCAAGAGCCCAAACCTCTCTGACCGGCATCAACCGTGACAGCGTGCTGCAACTAAACCTTGGGTCGGGACGCAGCCGCCCTCGGGCCCCTGTGGGCGGTTCAGGTTCTGAGGAAGGCCGGGATCCCGCTGCTCCCTCGCCGCAGATGTGGGCTGAATGGCATATTCGCGCCAATGTCTGTACCGGCAACCTATCTACAGAAGAGTTGGCGGAGCTGTTTCCATTGGTCAACCAAGCTCTGGTGGATGCCGTCTGCCAGGGAGGAAGTTAAGAGGAAGTTAAAGATCGCCCAGGTTGGCAGTAAGGTAAAGAAGGAGCCTCTAGGTCGCTGCTGCATGGATTTTGAGAAGCTATTGGAGGAATGGGTGGCAGCCTTCACCCAAGCGGCGGAAGAAAGCCTCGCCGCTTTGGAAACAGCCCTGACAGAACTGACGGAACACCTGGCCGTGCCTCTCCAAGAAACCCTGCGGCAGTGGGAAGCGCTCTGGAATCTGGAGGAGGAACTGGAGCCAGAACCTTGCGAGGAAACCTTCAACCCTTCTGTGGGCGAATCTTTCAGCAGCAGCCGTTTCTTCGTCAGCCCGATAGGATTTGGTGGCCTGGTTGTTTATACCTACGTGGCTTCGCCGCCCGACTCCATCGGGGATCCCACCTGTCGCTACAATGCCCATTCTCCAGAGTTGCGCTGTGCCGTCAATCCGCACGGCCCCTGTGAAGGTTGCCCCCACTACGAGCCCCGGAACGTGAGCCCTGGAATGAGTCGCGATGAAGGGTGACCGCCTGATTGTTGCCCTGGATACCTCTTCTTGGGAGCAGGCTGTGGGGTGGGTGGACGCTTTGCCGCAGGTGCTGTGGTGGAAGGTGGGCCTGGAGTTGTTCTCTGCTGCGGGTTCCTCTATCCTCCAGGCTCTCAAGGAAAGGGGCAAGCGCATTTTTCTGGATTTGAAGCTGCACGACATTCCCCACACGGTGGGACGGGCTACGGAGGTGGCCGTCGGCTATGGGGTGGATCTGCTCACCGTCCATGCTTGCGGTGGCAGTGCTATGTTGCGGGCAGCCGTGGCCGCCGCCCAGGGCAGTTCCTGTCGGCTGTTGGCAGTGACCCTCTTAACCAGCCTCGGCCCCGACCAGGTGCGGCAGGAGCTGGGCATTGAACGGGATCCTGGCGACTACGTTTTACAATTGGCCCGACTGGCCCTGGATCAAGGTGTGAAGGGGCTGGTCTGCTCCCCGCAGGAAGTGGGGCGGCTGCGCCAGGCTTTGGGGCCGGAGGTTCTGCTGGTTACTCCAGGGATCCGTCTGAGCGACGCCAGGGTGGGGGATGGTGGGGATGATCAACAGCGCATCTGCACGCCCGACCAAGCTCTGCGGGCAGGAGCCGACTACCTGGTGGTGGGTCGCCCCATCATTGCTGCTCCGGATCCGGTGGCGGCCTTGCGGCGCTTCCAAGCCTTGTGGGATGCTTCTGGGTGAGAAGGTTGAGGGATTCGCCCGCTGTTGGCTAAGTGGTGCTGTGAGGCAACGACGCCATAGGCCACCTGTCCAGTCCGCCAACGCGAACGGCAGGGGGTGTTGGCTGGGAGTGGGTTTATCGGTGGCTTTGGGCCTGTGCAGCCTTCCTGCCGCCCCGGCCAGCGGAGAAGCCTGTCTGGCTGCTCCTCAGGTTTGGGCTGAGGCTCTAACGGAGCAGTTGCCTCTGTTCCTCAATCTGGCCTTGAGCCGCTCCCGCTCTGAGTTTCAGGTTGTGCTTGTGGGGAAGCCGGAGGTTGAAATGCTCCCTCCTCAGGAGCTGGCTCAGGTTTTCTCGGACACCACAACAGCTGCAGAGGCTTTTCGACTGTATTTCACCACGTTGGAGCGCCGCTTGGTCTTGCCCCAACACCCCCAGGACAACCCCTTGGCCGGTCGGCGCAGCGAAACCCTGCAACTGGCCTACGAGGCCTATGTGCTGCGGGCTAGGTCTGGGGATCCCTGGCAGTTGGTGCGTCTGCAGGTAACCGGAGCGGGGATCCCGATTCGCGATGTAACCGAGGGGCTCACCGCTCAGGCCATCCGTCGCTGGCAGCAGTCGGGTTGCCCCTTGACGGGCGATCTAGAGTTGACTAGACCTTCTCTGTAGGCGGGGAGTTTTGCAAGGCACACAAGGACACTTTCTCCTCCCAGAGGGAGAGGCATTGGATGTTCTGCTGCTGGTCGAATGACCATTCCGTTCAGGAACACAATAGGGCATACCTATGAAGTTTCCCCCCGCCAAACCTCGCCAGGGCAAACGGCTGCCCCGCGGCTCATTTTCCCGACTGCGGTCGTCCAACACGGACAAACATCGCCGCCGACGTCTGGTCGGTTTTGGTTGCATAGGCCACTGGCTGCTTTGGGGCGGGATGGGCCTGCTCTTGGGACAGCGGCTCCGCTCCTGGGGGCAACCGTCTCCGCTGCAGTGGTGGCGCGTTGTGCCCGTGAGCGGCTCTGAGGGATCCTTGCCATCCGGTCAGCCGGAACTGCCCCTCTACCACTGGTTTGCGGATGGCCTAGTGCCCTGGCTGGCTCAGGGAACGGGGATCCCGGCTGGAGAGCTGTTGCGGATCTTCTCGGTCATGGCTTGTTTGGCCATCCTGCTGTTGTGCTGGAGCTGGGGCAACTTCTGGAGTGCCGGGCTGTGGGGACTCAGCCCCTGGGTGCTGACCCAAGGGTTGGAGCCGGGCAGCGAGATTTTGAGCACCTGGGTGTGGCTGTGCAGTTGCGGCGTTGGGCCGGGATCTGCCTTGCGCCGGTGGGGTCTGGCCCTAGCTTGTGCCCTGTCCTATAAGATTTGGCCCTTGGCTTTGCTCTGGGCGGGGCTGTGGACGAGCCAGCAGTGGTCGCGGCAGCCGCTGCGTTCGCGAGGGGCACTTTGGCTGCTTTTGCTGCTGCTGGTGATGGCCCTTTCTTGGCTGGGACGGGTCGATCTACCGGCTGATCCTTCTGCAAGGGTTGCCTATCGCCTCAGCTCCCAAGGTGGCTTGGCCGTTTTGGCGACTTTGATGCTGCCCTTGGGGTTGAGCTTGGTGCGGTTGGGCTGGCCCTGGGCGGAACGGCAACAAGCCTTGCTCAGCTTGGCCGGCCTGGGCCATGTCCTCTGGATGGGGATGCTGGCGACGTGGTTTTGGGATCCCCAAGTGAACAGCCTGCAGCAAAGTGCTCGCTGGGGATTGGTGGGGCTCCCCTTCCTGTGCCTGAGCGCCGGCGGCGTCTTGGCGGAGATCCCCTACCGGGGCTGGCGGCGGGTTTTGGGATCCCTGCTGCTGGGCAGTTCTTTCTTGTTATCGTGGCAATCATTGGCCTAGGCTAGTCTGCATTTTTCTTTTTGTCTTGCTTGCTATGACCCAGACCTCATCATCGCTACGCGACGCTTTTGCGAACGCAGCAGCTCAGCCTCTGTTGCAGACCCTGTTTGCCCAACGGGCGCAGGCTTTGATCCCCCCGCCTTTTGGCGCGGAGATCTAGGGGCGGTGCCGGTGGTGAGCAGTTCTGCCTTTGGACTCGCGTTTGTTTCCCAAGACCGACTTGGCACGGGCCACGGCGGAGGTGTTGGCAGAGGATGGGGACAATGCCCTCAATTATGGCGGCACGTTTGCCGGGTTGATTGAGGTGGTGCTGCAGTTGATGCCGGCTAGAGGGGTGGAGGCCCAACTGGAAAACCTGCTGATCGGCCATCGCTCTGGGCAGATCCTCGGCCTCTTGCCCCAGGTCTTTGTGGAGCCGGGGGATGTGGTGATCGTGGAGGGGCCCACCTTCATGGGGGCGGTCAGCCGTTTTGCGGCGTTTCGCGCTGGCGGGACGGAGTCCTTTGTGATTGCGCTTTTGGGGGCCGCTGTAAACCGACCTAGGGGTTCGTGGTTGGCTTGCCAACTGCAGGGCTACCATTCGCGTCAGCGGCGCGGAGCGCTAAAACCTCACCCGCCTATGCGGTGGGGTAGTTTATGAGGCTACACCTATCAAGGCATAGCTCTCCCCGATCCGGAGAAAAATCTCAGAGCCGAGGGGGCTTGATGCTCACCGCAACAGCTCCCTGGCCGTTTGTCCTTCTAATCGCAGAACTGCAGCCGGGATTGCGGCTGGCGCATGGCCGGATCCAGCTCGCAGATCAGCTCGAAGTTGATCACTCGCCAGCGCTGCGGTGGTCCACCGGCTCCTTCAGGAAGCTGGGAGCTGAAGCTAACCGGCAGGCCGTAGAGGCGGGGTGGGCCGGGACGGCGATGGGATCCCTGCTCCAGGTAGGGGGTGAGCAAGGGGCGGTAGCGCTCGGCCACGATCACCTGTGTGGCTCGCATCCCTTGCATGCGCAGCCGATCCAATTCTTCATGAATCTCGAAGCGGATCCCATCGGCGTGGGTGTGCTGACGAAACCAGCGGCCTTCCCAAAAACGCCAGCGCCGTCCGGATTGCAGATGTACCAGCTCCTCTTGCTCAGCATCCGCCTCAAAGGCGCCGTGGCGAGGGCAGAGGTAAGTATCGGTCAGCGTGAGGGCCGCAATCGTTTGCCGACAGTGGGGACACTGAATGCTGGGGCCGAAGATCGGGTAGGAAAAGGCAACGGTCATAGGTAACCCCACAAAACGCGGCTGAATAGTCGAGCAAATCCGCAGTTGTCCACATTATAGATGTTGCCTTTTGTGGATCTGGTGCCGATCGCGTGGGCAAAACGCAAGTCAGGATCCCCATGACAAAACCAGACGAGATCTTTTAAAATAGATTGAAGGGAAGCACGCCCAGAGTCTGCACCGGCTCCAGGCAGCTCCCAGGCAATCTCCGCAATGACAACGGGGAGTGGGCAGCGCCCACTTTTTTGCTTTTTGGGGGGCTGAGCGCCCCTGTTGCCGGCACCGGCCCAAGTGGGTTTGGATCTGACAGCAACATAGGTTGGCGACGAGTTGGTTATGGTTCACCCTCTTATTCCACAGTTGGAGAGCTTGGCCCGTCCTGTGGCCGCTCGACTGGGGTATCAATTGGTGCAGATGGTTTTTCACACCAATCAGTATCCACCGGTCTTGCGGGTGGACATCCGTCCGCTGGATCCGGATCAAGAAACCAGCCATGCCGATTGCGAAACCATGAGCCAGGCCTTGGAGGTGGAGCTGGATCGGGTGGATCTGATCCCCGGCCATTATGTGCTGGAGGTCTCCAGCCCCGGCATCACCAACCTGCTCACCAGCGACCGCGACTTTGTGGTTTTCAAAGGATTTGCGGTGCAGGTGACGGTGGATCCGCCCTACAAGGGCAAAACCGTCTGGTCAGGACACCTACTGGGTCGGGATGAGGAGAACGTTGCCCTCTCCCTCAAAGGGCGACGAGTCCAGTTGCCCCGCGCCTCAGTCCAGCGCGTTGTCCTCTCAGAGGCAGAAACCGAGTAGAGGAATGGGGATAGAGAGGACGTTCGGCCGCGAAGTGTGTTGCCCTGTCTTCGCGTCGGAGCTACCTGCTATGCGACGACGCATTTCCCGTCAGGATTGCGGAGCAACAGTGATAGCAGTTTCATCCCAGCTTAAGTTGCATTAGGAGGACAACAGTTTATGTCGATGGTGCCTCTGCCCGGTTTGGCAGAAATGGTGGAGATGATCTCGCGGGAGCGCAACCTGCCCCGCCATGTGGTCACCGATGCCCTGCGAGAGGCGCTGCTCAAAGGCTACGAACGCTACCGCAAAACCATCCAGCGAGATGTCGTTTTTGAAGAAGATCACTTCCGCAACTTCGATGTGGAGTTGGATGTGGAAGCAGGGGGCTTTCGCGTTTTGGCCACCAAAGCCATCGTGGAGCAGGTGCAGGATCCGGATCACGAGATCTCCCTGTACGACGTGCAGCAGGACTATCCAGAAGCCGAAGTGGGCTGGCAGGTCATGAGTGACGTTACCCCACAACAGGCGGAATTTGGCCGCATGGCGGCCATCCAAACCAAGCAGGTGCTGGCGCAAAAGTTACGGGATCAGCAGCGCCGTCTGATTCAGGAAGAGTTCCGCGATCTGGAAAAAACCGTACTGCAGGCACGGGTGCTGCGCATGGAGCGGCAGAAGGTGATCATGGCTGTTTCCAGCGGTTTCGGCCAGCCAGAGGTGGAGGCCGAGCTGCCTAAGAAGGAGCAGTTGGCCAGCGATCGCTACACCCCCAACACGGTGATGAAGGTCTACCTCAAACAGGTTTACCAGGGATCCCGGCGGGGGCCGCAGCTTTTGGTTTCCCGGGCCGATGCCGGCTTGGTGGTCAACCTGTTTGCCAACGAGGTGCCGGAGATCGAAGAGGATATTGTGCGCATCGTGGCGGTGGCGCGGGAGGCCAACCCCCCTTCCCGCAACGTGGGGCCGCGCACCAAGATCGCCGTCGATACGGTGGAGCGAGACGTGGATCCGGTGGGGGCCTGTATTGGCGCAAGGGGATCCCGCATTCAGGCGGTGGTAGCCGAGCTGCGCAACGAGAAAATCGATGTCATCCGCTGGTCGCCGGATCCCGCCACCTACATCGCCAACGCCCTCAGCCCGGCCAAGGTGGTGGAGGTGCGGCTGGTGGATCCGGAAATCCAACAGGCCCACGTGTTGGTGACCGGCGACCAGCTCAGCCTGGCCATCGGCAAAGAGGGGCAGAATGTGCGCCTGGCCGCCCGTCTCACCGGCTGGAAAATCGATATTAAAGAAGTGGAGAGCTACCGGGCGGCGCTAGAGGAGGCGCAAGCGCAGGGGCTGCCCTATCCCTTCATCACGCCGGAGGCTTTGGAACGCTTGCGGCGGCGGGCAGAGCGAGCCGCTCTGGGCCTAGAGGACGAGGAGTACGCAACCAAAGGCCGCTTGGAGGAAGAGAAGTTGGCCACAGACGACAGGCTGGGAGAAGACTGGGTTGAGGAAGACGAGGACTTCGACTAC
Organism: Synechococcus sp. H55.2; assembly: GCF_047462495.1. Lineage (NCBI taxonomy): Bacteria > Bacillati > Cyanobacteriota > Cyanophyceae > Synechococcales > Synechococcaceae > Synechococcus > Synechococcus sp. H55.2. The sequence goes on from NZ_JANSJH010000102.1 coordinate 8,366, forward strand.
GATGCCGAGTTCGACATCGCCCAGCCCCAAGAGTGAGATCAGAGAGAGCTCTCCTCGCTAGACTTGAGCAGAAGACGTTCTGCGGCGGCCCTTGACATCCTCTCTGCCCATCATCCTTGGCGTCTCAGGCGCCTCTGGGATGCTTTATGCTGTGCGGGCTTTGCACGTCCTGCTCAGCCTGGATTACCGCGTCGAAGTGGTGGTCTCCAAGGCGGCCTATCAGGTGTGGCAGGGAGAGCAAGGGGTGCTGTTGCCGGTGGATCCCCGGCAGCAGGCGCAATTTTGGCGGCAGCAGGCCGAAAGCGAGGGCGGATCCCTGGTCTGCCACCGTTGGCAGGAGGTGGGGGCAACCATCGCCAGTGGCTCTTATCGCACCCAGGGGATGCTGGTGATCCCGTGCAGCATGGGGACGGTGGCTAAGTTGGCTGCCGGCCTGAGCTCAGATCTGCTGGAGCGGGCGGCCGACGTGCAGCTTAAAGAAGGTCGCCGTCTGGTCATTGTGCCGCGGGAAACCCCCTTTAGCCTGATCCACCTGCGCAACTTGACCACTCTGGCGGAAGCAGGGGTGCGCATTGTCCCGGCCATTCCGGCCTGGTACCACCAGCCGCGCACCCTCTTGGATTTGGTGGATTTTGTCGTGGTGAAGGCGCTGGATCAGTTCGGCATCGACAGCGACCTTATCCAGCGCTGGCAGGGGATGCGCCAGCGGCAGATCCTCAAGCTGCCCCCAGAGGACTAAGGGGATCCCCTCACCCCCAGCCCCTCTCCCAG
>NZ_JANSJH010000103.1:0-9122 GCF_047462495.1 Synechococcus sp. H55.2
TCTCGCTGTTGCTGTTTTTCATGCTGGTGCTGCTGCTGCCCTTCCTCTGGCTGGGGCTAGCGGTGGACGTGGTGGCGCTGGCGGTGGGGAAGCTGGGGTTCTCGCGGGAGGGGGCGCTGTTGCTGCTGCTGGCCATCTTGGTGGGCAGCTCGGTCAATATTCCTCTCTACCGCGTCAAGTGCGAGGTAACCCTAGTAGAAGACCTGGCCAGCCTGTGGATGCGGCAATTTTGGGGGATCCCGTTGGCCAAGATCTCTCAGGAGACGGTGGTTGCCCTCAACGTGGGTGGAGGGCTGATCCCGGTGCTCTTGGCCCTGTACCAATTTGGGCGGGCTGATGGGCTGTTGATCCTGGCCGTAACGGCACTGGTAACGGTGGTTAGCTACTACGCTTCCCACGTGGTGCCCGGGATCGGCATTCAGATGAATCCGCTAGTTGCGCCGGCCACGGCAGCCCTAGCCGCTCTATTCTGGGCGGGGGATCAGGCGCCGGCGGTGGCCTTTGCCGGCGGGGTTTTGGGCACGGTGATTGGAGCCGATCTGCTGCACCTGCCGGAAGTGTTGCGGCGCAATTGCTCGGGCATTCTCAGCATTGGCGGGGCCGGCGTTTTCGACGGCATTGCCCTCTGTGGCCTGTTTGCCCTGCTGCTGAGCTAAACCAGCAAATAGGTGAGGGAAAGGGTAACAGCCTGGCTGGGATCCAGCCAGCGCAGGTCGGGATCCCCTTCTGGCGGACGACGGGTCAGCTCTTCTAGCAGCATCTGCGTCCACTCCAGCGGTTTGCTGAGCAACATCGGCGAACGGGTTATCCCCTGCTGACGGACCATGGCTTTGAGGGCTTCCAAGCTGGCCGACAAGGGGCGAGTACTGGCCACAAACAATAGCTCGGTCAGCCCCTGGGCATGGCAGGTGAGCAGATCGGGATTGACGGCAGAGCGCGACTCACCGGCCACCTCAGGCAGGGGTGGCAAAGTCAGGCTGCCCTTGGCCTCTAGACGCAGTGGCAGGGCAAAGTCCTCCTGGGGCACGGGAGCCAACAGGTGCAGTTGCCCGCTGGAATCGACCATCAACAGGTAGCCGAACAGATCCTGCTCGCCTTCGTTGCGCAGGGTGAGATGCAAGGGATCCCCGCGCATAAAGCGTAGTATGCCTGGCTCGGCAGCAGCCCCTTGGGCAAGCCGTGACCCCCGCAAGGGGGCTTTACTTCTGGTGGACAATTCCCCCACCACCGCCAGCGGCGAGATCGCGGCGTTGAGGGTAGTCCGCAGGCGCTTGGCTGCCAGCAGATGGGCTAGACGAGGCACCAGCCGTTGCACCGCCATAGCCGCAGCTTCCCCAGCCGGCCCGCAGGAATTGAGCAGCAATTCTCGACCCGGCCAAAAGAGGCTGTAGCCGTTGACTTCCAAAGGCTTGGGCAGAGCGTCTGCTTGAAAGGCAGCGGCCATTTCTGGAGTAATGCGACCCAGCAGGCAATCCACCTGGCGCTCGCGCGGGTTAGCTGTCTCCATCCAGCTGTAGCCAGCGATGGCGTTGGTCAGATCCACTTTTTCAACGCGACCCAAGTTGTCTTCCAGACCCACCAAAAGCTTGAGGCTGCTGGAGAGGCTGCGCAACTGCTCCCGCACCAGCGTGCCCACGGGGGGAAATTGACCTTCCCCGTTGGCCGGCTGCACCTGGGCCAACAGCCCGCTGCGAGAACGAATCAGCAGCGGCACCGACGAGGCGGTGGAAAGGGGAGCCAAAAGAGTACCCGGCTGCAGACCACCCAGCGCCGCCGGTGGGATCCCACCCAGCCACACCTGAGCCCGATTCCCCTTCACTTCCTGGATCACGCCGCTGACTGCCACCTGAGGGGGGGTGAGGAAGTAGGGCGGGATGCGTCGAGCCGTTTCTTTGCCCTCCAAGATGGGGCGCTGACAGGCAAACAGGCCCAGCTCCCGCCGGCTGGCCACTTGGTTGAAGGCCACCAGCAGGCGAGTGGCAGGTGTGCTTTCCCACAGGTACTGCGTCAGCAGATAGGTGAGTACTCCAGCGTAGAATCCTGGCCAAGCGGCTTCTGCTGCCAAGTCTTGGGGGGTGGTGGCGGCAATCAACAAGCCCTTGGGCGGAGACGGCCAAACCCGCTGCAGTTCCGAGGAGTCTGAGGCGGCAGATCCTGCTCCTTTCCCGGCTGGGGGGCGGGAACGCAGTTGCAAATTGCCTCGCACCGACGGCGAGATATGGGTGAAGCCACAGTCCAACAAAGTGGTGATCTGGGCGGTACCCAAGCCTTCCAAAAGCCGGAAAAAGCTGTCTAGCTTCATCGCTGCCATTCCTTCAGAGCCAGACAACAGGAGCACCGGCTGCCACTGGCCTGGCGCCGATCCCGCCCGCCACTGGCCGTAGCCGCTGAACTGCACGACCACTGTTTCCGCCGCCTGACTTGAACCCCCCAAGTGCTCCGCAAAGGCCGCTTGGATCCCACTCGGCGTGGCGGCCCCATCGGTGAGGGTGAGAATCTCTGCCGGGTCAAAGCCAAAGCGATTCAGGAGCAGCTCCCGCTGCAGCTCCACATCGGTCACACAGCCCTGTAGCGCGGATCCCTCACCAGGGTAGCGGTTAATACCTATCAAGAGAGCCAACTTGCGGGAGCCAGCCGCCAAAGCTTGGCCATAGCGCTCAGCCTGACCCGCCAACCAGCCAGGGGAGAGGCCAAGGCTGGCAGCAACCAGGATCAATGTTTGCAGAAAAGACCGCCTTTCCATGTTGCCCCTCTGGGTTGACCCACTGGCCCAACGGCCACCCAATCGGCGAGCGAGCCACAGCTAAACTTTGCACGGGAATCTATTGCTGCCTATTTCAGGATATCCCTATCCCCGTGGCTTTTTCGCGGGATCGAGTAACAGTTTTCGGCGTTTTTTTTGCATTCCTTATCAAAGTCTCCGCCATTCTCACAGGAGACTCCACAGCAGCGCTCACCTGTCAGGCAAGGGGGAAATCAAGGTAGAAATGCACGGAGATCCACACTCAGCAGTTCAGGAAATAGGGCAAGCGAGCCCCACGCTTTGGCCAATGAAAGCGAACGAAAGGAACCAAAATGAACCCAGACACAACCAGACAAACCAGGCCGGAGTAGAGGTGAAAAACCCCGATCGGATCGGCTTGCTCCATTCCCTCGCCTGCCCAGGATCCCAGCGCCAAGGCTAGGAGATTGTTCAAGGCATGAGCCAGGACAGGCAAGCTGAGGGAGCGAGTTTGCAGGTAGAACAGGCCCATCACCAAGCCGAATACCGTCAGCCCGATCGGGTTGGGGTGCAGCAGGCCAAAGACAATGGAGGAAGCCAGCAGCCCCCTGGAGAGACCCCACTTGAGGCCCCAGCGGTGGAGCAAAATGCCGCGAAATAGCCACTCCTCCGTTATGGGGGCCACCACCACAATCGAGAGCCAGCGTAACCCTTGATACACCTGCGGCCAGGGCATTTCCCTATCCTTTTCCCCCAGCGAGTGGAGCATTGACTCCGCCAGCTCCGGTGCAGGCAGCGACACCAGGTAGAGCATCAACAAAGTTGTGCCCGTGGAGAGCACCACCAAAGCCAACACCACCCGCAGCAGGGATCCCCAGGGAACAGCAGCCCGCCAGTTGCCCCACAGCCGCCTCATCTGCAAATGGGCCTGCTGCCCCCGTCGCCAGCTCCAAATACAGGTGATGACGAAGGTAGAGCAATAGATAAGGTAGGCCAGCAGCGGGTCGTCCGAGGGGAGATGCAACAGTTTGGCCAAAGCGATAGCTCCCAAACCTACACCCAGGTTGATCAACACGAAGGCCAACAGCAGATGCCGCGCCTTGAGGGCTGCAAACCCAGTTAAACTCGGCTCAGCAGGCGGTAGCGTGCGGGATCCAGACACAAAGGCAGCTGTTGCAATTTTCCCATTCTAGTGACAGCTCACCCCCAGGTGAGCCGCTGTCAACTCCCCTCTCCCTTTTGGGGAGGAGCCGGGGGTGAGGGAAGCGGCGCAAAGCGCTTGGGGAGTGTCTTAACCTGATTTGCAATAACCATCCATCTGATGCAGCGAGCCGGTGGCTGCCTCCAAGAGTCGCTAGGTTGAGTCAGCAAGTTAAGATGTGTTACGGGATCCGTTGGGGTTTCTATGGGCGTAACACTGTCAACACCAGCAGCGAGACAGCATAACTTGGGTTCCGCGGCGGCAGGTTCTCCGGCTTTGCCCATCCCGCCAGGGTCGGTTTCGCAGTCAAGCCTGCGCTACGACCCAGAGCAATTGGCCAGGCAATATCGGGGGCGCTGGGATCTGGTGCTGGGGCGTCTCTTTCAGTTGATCACCCCCTTTTTGGGCTTGTTGGCCTGGGTGTTTTGGGATCGCTGGCGAGGAGTGGAGCAGAAGCATCGCCCCCAACACGCGATTCGACTGCGGGAGATCCTCACGCAATTGGGGCCGACGGCCATCAAAATCGGCCAAGCCCTCTCCACCCGTCCCGATCTGGTTTCGCCCCTGTTTTTAGAGGAACTGGCCAAGCTTCAGGATGAGCTGCCCCCCTTCGAGAATGCCGTTGCTTTTGCCCTCATCGAGTCGGAGATCGGCCAACCCACAGACAAAATCTTTCGAGAAATCAGCCCCGAGCCGATTGCCGCCGCCAGCCTGGGGCAGGTTTACCAAGCCTATCTGCACACGGGCGAGAAAGTTGCCGTCAAGGTGCAGCGGCCCGATTTGATCGGGCGCATCTCCCTCGACATGTACATCATCCGCAGCCTGGCCGCCTGGGCCAAGCGCACCTTCCGCCGCATCCGCAGCGACTTGGTGGGCATTGTCGATGAATTCGCCGGGCGGCTGTACGAAGAGATGGACTACACCCAGGAAGGCCGCAACGCCGAGCGCTTCCTGGAGCTGTACCGCCACCCCTCCATCTACGCCCCCAAAATTTACTGGGAGTACACCCGCACCAAAGTGCTGACGATGGAGTGGATCGACGGCATCAAGCTGACCCAGCTCGACAAAATCACTGCCGCAGGGCTGGACGGGCGGCACCTGATCGAGATCGGGGTCAACTGCTCCCTTAAGCAGCTTTTGGAGCATGGCTTTTTCCACGCTGACCCCCACCCAGGCAACCTCTTGGCCATGTACGACGGGCGGCTGGCCTACATCGATTTCGGCATGATGAGCACCATCCAGCCCCACCAGCGCTACGGCCTGATCAAGGCCATTGTCCATTTGGTGAACCGGGATTTTGTCGCCTTGGCCCAGGACTACGTGGATCTGGAGTTTCTGGATCCCGACACGGATCTCACCCCCATCATCCCCGCTTTGGAGGCTGTCTTTGCCGAGGCCCTGGGCAGCTCCGTGGCCGAGCTGAATTTTAAAAGCATCACGGATAGGCTCTCGGGGGTGATGTACGATTTTCCCTTCCGCGTGCCCGCCTACTACGCCCTGATCATCCGCTCTTTGCTTACCCTGGAGGGGATCGCCATCGGCTTGGATCCCAACTTCAAAGTGTTGAGTGTGGCCTATCCCTATGTGGCCCAGCGCCTGCTCACCGACCCGGCCCCAGAGCTGCGCACCTCCCTGCGGGAGCTGCTGTTTAACCAAGGGCAATTTCGCTGGAACCGCCTGGAGAACCTGCTGCGCAACGCCGCCAACAGCGAAGATTTTGACCTGCAGGGATCCCTAGAAAAAGCCGTCGAGTTTATCTTTTCTGAGCGGGGGGCTTTCCTGCGGGAGCGCCTGGTGGATGTGCTGTTCTCCAGCTCAGGGAACGGCACCTCAGACGGCTTGGCTCATTTGCAGCGTCTGTGGGAACTCCTCAGCCGCAACCCGACCTTTCAGCCGCTGCAGCTTCTGCCCATCGTCGCCAAAGTGGCCGCCAAGCCGGAAGCCCAACAACTGGGCCGGCAATTGGCCTCCCGCTGGTTGCAACGCTCGGCAGCCCGCCTCATTCGGGACCTGCTGCTGCCGGATGTAGAAAAGCCCAGTTCACCCTCTTCCCGCAACGGGATCCCTGGGCCGTCAGCCTCTGAACGTACTGCTCAACTTCCCCTCACGGCCTAGCTCGGCTGCCTTCAGGGGGCAGTATCGCCTTGAGGGTTCACAGAGGTCAGAGCCAGCGCAATCCACTCGCGAAATTCATCGCGGCGGAAAACCTGGGGGCGAGAGCGGGGGCCAAAACGCATCAGGCTGGGCATGCCGTGCTCCTTAAGCCGAGACTGTAGCCAGGTGCCCACACCGGTTTTGCCATCGTTGGGCATTTCGGTTTGGAAGTCACTGTACATCAACAACAACTGGCTGCGAGATTGGAGCACGGCATTTTCTTGGATTAACTTCGGCAGAGAGAGGGCGGTGGCTGAACCTGCCTCTTTGCTGCCTTTGGCAGCTTCACGGCGACGGTCGCGCGGGCGTGGGTTGACACTTTCACGGCTCTTACGGGTTTTGGGTTCACTAGGCATAGAATCTCCTAAACGACAGAGTGGCTTCCCAACAAGGGTCAAAGCCGGAACTCGCAGGCCAAAGGCCGAGCCCGCTGTGAAAGTGGCCCGATGGGTACAGTTCTGGAGCAATCGCTGAAAAGAGTGCCACGTGCTCTTGGGTAAGCGAAGAAGAACTGCTCTAAGCCGGCGCAAAGGGCCAGGATCCCTTCAGCGCAACAGCAGTCTGCAGCGGGTCGAGTTCCTGCCAGCACATCCAAGACTTATCGTCGTCTTTCCTGTCGGAGGCCAGTTTGGCTACCACGAATCCGCAGGGCAGGCAAGCTTGGATGCTACCCCTATATTGACTTAAAAATGGACAAGTGGACAGTCCCCAGCCAAGAACTCAGGCCTGAAGATTTTGCCGCCCGTTGCGGATCACTCGCAACGATTCCAACAACCGCAACTCCAGGTCTTGCAAAACCTGATCCACGTAACGGTGGGCTTCCCGCTGCAGGCGCTCTGATTCCTGCAGTGTCTGCCGCCGCACTTCCTCGCTCTGTTGATAGGTTTGTTGCAACAACTGCTCCGCCTGGGCTTGGGCTTGCCGCAGGATGGTCGATTCGTTGAGAAGCTGCTCGGCTCTGCGTTGGGCCATGGCTACGATTTCTTGGGCATAGCGATTGGCCTCGGCCAAAATCCGATCCCGCTGGCGCAGCAATTCTTCCGCTTCCTCTAGGGCTGTTGGCAAGTTGAGGCGGATAAAGTCCAACTGCTCCAAAATGCTTTCTTCTTCAATGAGCGTGCGAGACCAGAACAGGCGAGGGCTGCTGAGAATGGCCGCTTCCAGTTGATCCAAGGCTTCCTGGACACGCATCAACGCCAGGGTCTGATCCCCAAACGGTACGCCGGCACGATTGGAAGCATCAGAGGGCAATTCTCGCATCAGTCCAGAAGAGGGTGGCCGCGCTGAGCAAAAGGGCAAAGCAGGCAGGATAACGCCTACCATATCAGGTTCTCGGTTTCCTGAATCTACGCGGTCTCCCCTAGGCTCCAACCACTCCCTGTCAAATGGATGTTCTTTCTGATACGCGGAAATGATAGGCTTTCCCCTTGCGGAGGGGGTGAACCAAACGGCGTGGGTGGGTGGTTAACCGCTCAAAAAACCCAGTAGTCTGGCGACTGAGACCCAAGCTTCAGGCGAGGGAGTGTGTCAACGACAGCTATCTGTGGCACACTGAGGAAAAAGGAGTTGGGCTTCGAGCCGCTCATGCCACAACCGCAGCCTCCCCGCAGACTGGAAGACCAATTTGTGGAGAATGTCTCCCGTTACCCCACTTACTTCGTTACCGTTTTGCTGGGGGGGATCTGGGCTGGCCTCCAGCCTTTTGTTGGTTTGTATCGCAAAAGTCCGGCGGCGGCGGCCCTGGTTACACTGGGATCCCTGCTGTTGCTGCTGTTTGTCTATTTCACCCTGCGAGGCATGACAGGGCACACTCTCCTGCCGGCGTGGATGTTGCGTTGAGGGCATGGGGGATGGACGAAGCGATAGAGTGGACGCCAGAAGCAGAGGCGCGCCTTAAAGAAATCCCCTTCTTTGTGCGTCCGGCTGCCCGTAGGAAGATTGAACAGTTTGCCCGCGAAGCCGGGATCCAGAAGATCACGGTGGCAGTTTACGAGCAGGCCAAGCAAAAGTTTGGCTCCTGAGGGATCCCTCCTGCTGGCCATAGCAGGGAGATTGGGTTTGCCGCTAGCTTGGTAGAGGCGTTCTCCTCTGTTTTTTGCAACTCATGGCAGATTGGATCCTGTTGGCACTGGTGGGTTCTGCAACCTACCTGCTGCTGCAAAAAAGTGTGGCCCGCCTCTCCAAGGTGCCGTGGCGGATCCTGTGGCTGGTGATGATGCTGCCCCCCTTGGTTTGGGTGCTGGGGCGGCAGGTGCTTCAGTACGAAGTGCCCCCGTTGCTGATGTTGGTGCTCTTTCTCACCTCTTACTTTATCAGCATGACCTTGGTGCGGCGAGGGGGCATTCGACCCACAGACCCCCGGCCTGAGGCGCCAGAAGGGGATCCTTCTCTGGCTGCAGAATCTGAGCCGGAGGAAGAGGAAGAAGACAGCGCCGCCGATCCGGTCTCGCTGGCTCTTGCCCACACCCCCATTTCCGAAGTGCCGCGGGAAAAGCTCAACCACTGCTTCCCCTGGAACGTTTTTTATTTGCAAAACGTGGAGTACCGTCCCCAGGCGATTATCTGCCGGGGCAATTTGCGGGCGGATCCCACCGAAGCCTATGAGCGGGTACAGCGCAATGTAGAAAACACTTTTGGCAAACGCTTCTTGGTGGTGCTGCAGGAGGGGTTTGCCGGCAAGCCTTTTTTTGCCCTGGTGCCCAACCCGGCGGCGCGGCGCTCTCTGGCGGATGGTCGAGAGTTGCCTGTGCTGGCTCTGGGGCTATTGCTGTTCACCTTCTGGACCACCCTGAGTGCTGGGGCCCAGGCGGCTGGGGTCAGCCCTGACCGGCTGCTGCATCTGCCCTCGCTGATGAAGGGGCTGCCCTATGCGGTGGGGATCCTGGCCATTCTGGGATCCCATGAGTGGATGCGCTATTGGGTGGCCCGCCGCCATGGCATCAAAACCTCGCTGCCCTACTTCATCCCGGTGCCCTTTGTGTTGGGGACTTTTGGGGCGTTTATCCAGTTGAAAGAGCCGGTGCCCAACCGCAAGGTGCTGTTTGA
>NZ_JANSJH010000104.1:0-3881 GCF_047462495.1 Synechococcus sp. H55.2
GCATCGCCACCGGTGCGCAGATCCAGGGTGCCGGGTTGGGGCTGTGCCCAAGCTGCAGCGGTGTGTAGCACCATCCCACAGGTCAGGGCTGAAGCTAGCCAAGGGCAGAGTTGCCTGGAACAATTCATAGGGATCCCTCGCACACCACAAAGATTGGAAAGCTGGGCCAAGATTGCGCTAAAACCCTCTGCCGCCCAGCGGTGGACAATTGCCCTGAATTATATCAACCCCCATCCCTGCGGATCCGAGCATTGCCGCGAGCCGGATTGCGGGCTTGGGCAGTCTGAAGTGCAAGCAGCCGCCTCTTCTTTACGGCAGGCGCAGGGATCCCTGGCAGCGCTGGCCACAGGTCTGCGGCTCGGCTGCCTCGGCGGACAGGTTGGCTTGGGAGTTGAGGATCAGGATTGTGATGGGGGCAGGGGGCGGTGAGGGGCTGCTGCGCCAACCCCACCTGCCAGCGTAGTGCTGCGTTGGGGCGTTGGGCACGACGAAGACGATGTTTTGTAGGACATTGCTTTGCAAAAGGGTGGCGCTGTCGTTTGGGAGTGCCGTCTGCTCAAGGTGGGGGATCTGGGCTAGGGCGGCTGGAGCAAACCCGAAGCTGAGCAGGGCTGCCATTGCAGCGACAAGTTGGGTGGGCAACATTGAGGATTCTCCACAAGACGCCAGGATGCCGACACTTTAGCCTGTTTTGTCCAGAAGGCTCTGTTGACTTGCCGCAAAAAAGCCTGCAAAGAGTGCTCCTTGCAGGCCCCTGTTGCTTATTTGACTGTACTTAACCGTTAGAAAACCCCCAAAGGAAATTAGCTCCCCGGCTCAAACACTTTCAGATCGACTACCTTCCCCCCTTGGAAAGTCCAGTGGGCAAAGGTTCCAGCCACATCCCCCTTCTCGTCGAAGTCCAGCGAGCCGGAAGCGCCGGTGTAGTTGATATCCTCCCCTTGCTTCAGCAGCTCCACCGCCTTGGCCCACTCGCCGGGCAAGATCTCGGTGCCGGGGGGATTGGCCACTTGGCGCAAGGCATCGCGAACGGCAGTGCCATCGGTGCTGCCGGCTTTTTGGATGGCCAAAGCTAAGAGGAAGGCGGCATCATAGGCGGTGTCGATGTAGGGGGTGGGAGGCAGCTCCCCGTAGGCAGCTTTGTAGGCGTCGGCAAAGATCTGGTAGGCTTTGCTGTCGGTGAGGGCCTGGGGCGAGGTGCCGATGGATCCCTCTAGCTTATCGGCTCCCACCTGGGCTGCCAGATCGGGAGAGCGCATGCCATCGGTGAAGACAAAGCGGTCGAATAGCCCTTCTTCCAAAGCTTGCCGCAGGATGACCACGCCGTTTTCGGGGTAGCCGATCAGCACCAACGCCTGGGGATCCCCTTCCTTCAGTTGGGTCAGCTCGCTGCGGTAGGAGGCCTTGCCGGGATCGTAGGGAACAGCTTTGGTGATCTTGCCGCCCTGCTTTTCAAAGGCCGCCTTAAAGCTGTCGGCCAGCCCCTTACCGTAGTCGTTGTTGATGTAGATGACCGCCAGCCGCTCTAGATTCTCTTCGCGGGTAACCTGGGCTAGGGCTACCCCTTGGAAAGCATCAGAAGGAACGGTGCGAAACAGAAAATCGCTGTCCTCTAGGGTGGTGATGGTGGGAGCGGTGGAAGCCGGGGAAATTTGCGGGATCTTGTTGGGAGCTGTCACCGTGGTGGCCACCGGGATGGTGATGCCGCTGCCCAGGGCACCGATAATACCGGCTACCTTCTCCACATTCACCAGCCGCTGAGCGGCGTCGATAGCCGGCTGGGCCGAGGTCTGGTCATCGGCCTCCACTACCTGAGCAGGGGATCCCAAAATGCCACCGGCAGCGTTGATCTGGTCGAGGGCCAGCTTGATGCCCTTGAGGCAATTTTCTCCATAGGCCTGCAGATCTCCTGTCAAAGACAGCAGAGCCCCAATCTTGACCGGCGTTTGAGCAGCCTGCTGGGCCGTGCCGGGCAGCAAAGTGGTGGCCAGAGCAGCCGCCGTCAGGGCAGCCGCCGCCGCAAAGGCGCGTCGGGTGAGTTTGTGCATGCGAGACATAACCAACAACCTCCTGTGAGGCAAGAGAAAGTAGAACTCAGATCCCAAAAGCCAAGTGTTGAATTGTAGCAGTTAGACGTTGGCTCGCCTCAAAGCGTTCCCCACTCCCTCAAAAAAGATGGCTCCAGAAAACAAGCGGGCCAGACTCAGTATCTCGCCCGTTCCCTAGCTGCCGCAGGGTTGGCTGCAACCTCCAAGGGCAGTTGCTCCCAGAGGGATCCGGGAAGGATAATAAGCAAACTCGGCAATTGGGCTCATTATATTGAAATACTGAACTCATCGGGCAGCGTGATTGTTATCGACGACATCTCCAAACGGTTTGGCGGCATCAGCGCGGTAGATCACTGTTCCTTCCGCATTGAAACCGGTCGGATCACGGGCTTGATCGGCCCCAATGGGGCCGGGAAAACCACGCTTTTCAACATCATCGCCGGGTTCGTTCGGCCCAGTAGCGGACGCATCTGGCTGGATGGGGAAGACATCACCGGCCTGCCCCCCCACCATCTGTTCCGGCGCGGCCTGGTGCGCACCTTTCAGATCCCGCGCGAGTTTGGCCGCATGACCGTCCTGGAGAACTTGATGGTCGTCCCGCCCCAACAGGTGGGGGAGAACCTGTTCAATGCCTGGTTCCGCTGGCGGCAGGTGCAACGACAAGAACGCAACCTGCAAGCTCGGGCCGAAGAGGTTTTGCAACGGCTCAACCTCATCCATCTGCGGGATCAACTGGCCGTCACCCTTTCCGGTGGGCAGAAGAAGCTGCTGGAACTGGGGCGCACCCTCATGGCCGATGCGCGGGTGATCCTACTGGACGAACCGGGGGCCGGCGTCAACCGCACGTTGCTGGCGGATCTGATGCGCTTTATCGAGTATCTCAACCGCGAGCGCGGCTGTACCTTCTGCATCATCGAGCACGACTTGGATCTGGTAACCCGTCTCTGCGACCACGTGGTAGTTATGGCCGCCGGCAGGGTGTTGACCCAGGGATCCATGGAGGAGATTAAACAAAACCCAGCCGTGCGGGAGGCCTATCTGGGATCGGTGGCGCTGGCCGACTCCCTGAGTCCATCCAAACCCTCTTCTCTGCCTTCGGAGGGATCCCTCTCATGACCCCTTTGCTGGACATCCAAGATCTCTACAGTGGCTACCGGGGGGTGGACATCCTCAAAGGGATCCACTTGAAGGTGAACCCTGGCCAAATCGTGGTGATCATCGGCCCCAACGGAGCGGGCAAATCGACGGTACTGAAATCTTTGTTTGGCCTAGCCACCATCCGCACAGGCCGGGTGCTGTTTCAGGGATCCGACATCACGCATCTCCCTGCCGAGCAACTGGTGCGACGGGGGATCGGCTTTGTGCCCCAAACCAACAACGTCTTTCCTTCCCTCACCGTGCAGGAAAACTTGGAGATGGGGGCCTTCATCCGACGCGATGGCTATGCCGCCCAACTGGAGCGGGTTTATGAGCTGTTTCCGCCCCTGCAAGAGAAGCGGCGCCAGGTGGCGGGATCCCTGTCGGGCGGACAGCGGCAGATGCTGGCTATGGGACGAGCGTTGATGGCAGAGCCACAGTTGTTGTTGCTGGATGAGCCGACAGCCGGCCTGTCGCCCCTGTACATCGAGCAGACCTTTGCCCTCCTGCGGCAGATCAACCGCCTTGGCGTCAGCATCCTCATGGTGGAGCAGAATGCTAAGCAGGCCCTGCAGATGGCGGACTGGGGCTACGTCTTATCTATGGGAGAAAACCGCTTCGAGGACACCGGCCCCAACCTGTTGAACAATCCCGAGGTGCTGGAGCTGTTTTTGGGCGGTTGAGGCCCTCACCCCC
>NZ_JANSJH010000104.1:3981-8752 GCF_047462495.1 Synechococcus sp. H55.2
CCCTCACCCCCAGCCCCTCTCCCCGAGGGAGAGGGGAGCTAGGCGGGGCTGGCGCAGTTGAGCCGCTTGCTTGAGGAGAGCCTCTACAAAGGTCATCGCTTCTTGGGCGGAGTGGCCGGCGGCCAGTTGGGCCAATTCTTCGCGGCGTTCCCGTTCTCCTAGCAGTTCCACCCGCACAGAAGTTCGTTTTTGCTGCACCACCTTGTAAACCCGCAGGTGGTGATCTGCCAAGGCAGCGATCAGGGGCTGGTGGGTGACGCAGAGGATCTGGTGATCTTGGGCGATGCTGTGCAACTGGGTGGCGATGGCTTGGGCCACTTTGCCGGACACACCGGCATCGATCTCGTCAAAAACCATGGTGGTCACCGGATCGATGCGGCTGAATACGGCTTTCAGGGCCAGCAAAAAACGGCTCATCTCGCCGCCGGAGGCGATGCTGGCCAGAGGCTGTAGGGGCTCACCCGGGTTGGGGCTGAACCAGAAGCTCACCTGATCCACCCCTTCTGCCGTCGGGGGGCCGGGTTGGATCCGCACCTGGAATTGCACTGCGCCCATCCCCAGCAGCTTGAGCTCCTCAAGAAGGGCCTCTTCCAGTTGGCGGGCCGCCTGGTGGCGCAGTTGGGAGAGCACTCGGCAATGGCACTCCAAGTCTTGGGCAGCTTTGTCCAGCCGTGCCTGCCATTCCTCCAGGTCGGTGTTGTCGCCTCGCAGTTGGGCCAACTCGGCCTGCACCCGCTCCGCATGGGCCATCACCTCGGCCAAGGTGGGGCCGTATTTGCGGCAGGCTTGTCGGAGTTGGGCAAGGCGCCGTTCAATTTTATTCAACCGACCGGGATCCGCCTCCAGCGTCTCGCCGTAGCGCAGCAGCTCTCGCCCCACCTCCTCTACCTGAATGAGGGCGCTGCTGAGCATTTCGGCCAGAGGGGCCAGGTCGGGATCCCGCTGGGTCATAGCTTGCAGTAACCGTTCGGCCTGGCCCAACAGGTCGGCGATGGCCGGTGAGCCGCTGTCATTTTGGTAGAGCAGTTGGTGGGCTGCGTAACTTTGCTGCTGCAGCTCCACCCGGTGGGCCAGGCGATCCCGCTCCCGCTCCAGTTTGGCCAGCTCGTCGGGATCCTCCAGCCGCAGGGCGAGCAGTTCTTGCGCTTGCAACTGCAGCAGGTCTAGCCGTTGCAGGCGCAGTTGCTGGTTTTGCCGGCGGGATTCTGTCTCTGTTTTCAGATAGTTCCAAGTTTGGTAGAGGGCGGCCACTTCTGCGCGTGTTCGCAGCAGCTTTTCGCCGCCAAAATCGTCCAGCCAACGGCGCTGGGTTTGCGGAGATTGGATTTGAACCGTTTGCCCCTGGGCGGTGATCTCCACCAATTGGGAGCGCAGGCTGAGCATCTGGGCTTTGTTCACCAGCACCCCATTCACCCGCGAACGACTGGTGAGTTTGCCGTTGCGCAACAGCAGTTCGCGGCTACAGACCAAGCCCTCCTCTAGGGGGTCGATTTGTTCTTGTTCTAGCCAGGCTGCCAGCTCGGGATTGAGATGGAAAACCGCTTCCACCAGACCTCGCTCGCTGCCGCTGCGCAGGGCTCGCGCCGGCCCGCCTAGGGCGGCATCCAGGGCGTCGAGAATGATGGACTTGCCCGCGCCCGTTTCTCCGGTCAGCACGTTCAGCCCCGCCCGAAAGGGAATCTCCAAGTGCTCGATCAGGGCAAAGTTCTCGATCCGCAGCAGGCGCAACATAGGGATCCCGTGTGCTCAGTTGGCAGTTTTGAGGATTCTGTCTCACGTTAGCGTACCTGCCATCCCTCGCAGCGAGACGGAGTTCTCTGGTTTCCCCGCAATGGGTTTCGCGGCACTCCCCCTGCCGTTGCAACGGATCCCTTGGCTTTGGGTGGCCCAGGGGTTTGATCAACAACTTCCCCCATCGCAATGCCGTTCTCGGTCGCCCCTCTACAGCCGCAGAGCTGGATTTTCTACAACAGCCGGGGTCTTTTGTCTGAGGGGGGGGCGATAGCGGCCAGAGGGTAGCGCTCCATCAAGTAGCAGAGGCAGTCTTGGCGGATGATGCGGCTGTTGAGGGTGAGCATGCTCGGCATAATGGGCACGCGGGTGCGAATTTCGCCATCTTGGGCGTAGAAGAAGCGATCGGCCACATTTTGGCCCTGCTCGTCTTGCACGTCGAGGTGAAAGCCGTTGCTCGTCCAGCCGATGCGGGTGTGGGGAGGGAGCTCCCGGAAATTGAAGAGATCCAAATCGGGGGGAAAGCGCAGGTGTGGGTCGTCCGCCTCTTCCCCAAAGCTGAAGCTCACCTCGTCTGGGATCTTGACGATGGCAACGCTGTGGAACAGGTCGATATCCTGGCTAAGGACGGGGCGCTGAGGGATTGCTGACAGGTGCAGGCAGGCTTCCAGAAATTCGCGGGCATGTTGGGTGCCGTGGGGCTGATCCGGCTTGCCACATTCCAGGGTTACCGCCGGCCAGAAGCGACCAAAGGCCATGCTCTGTACCCCTTCCGGTTTGGTGAAGTAGAGGACGGTGCGCCCAAACAGGGTGGCCAGGTGCAGGGTAGAAGCATCTAAGTAGTTGACACAGGCGTAGTGGGGGTTGGTGCCGGTGTTGTTGTGAATATCGACGCTGGCAAACACGCCCCGCTGCTGCATCTGCTGCAGGACGGCCTGGGCCATGGCGTGTTCGGGGGTGGAGCCGGGGCCCCAGATGCGGTTGTAGTCCGGTTGGCCGTCTAGCCGCCGTTGTCCTTGGCGAGCAGCCCACACATTGCCGATGAAAAGGGACAGGGAACGGGGCAGTTCCCGCTGGACGTAGCGGCGCAGAAGCTGTCGCACCGCCTGCCAGCCGGTGACCTCGTTGCCGTGCAGCAGGACGGACACAAACAAGGGGGGATCCCGTCGTCCCGCCAGATGGATGAGGGTTGGCCCGCCCAATCGGTCGTAGAGTTGATGGGCTTCTAAATCTAGGAGTTGCTCCGGCAGGTGATCGAGAACAGTGAGCATACGGTTTTTTGGGCAAGCACCTCAACGCAAACCTTTTGGCTGCTTAAGGACAAAGGGGATCCGTGAAATAGGCCCTCACCCCCAGCCCCTCTCCCAACGGGAGAGGGGAGATGGAGATTGGGGTAGCGAACTGTCTCATCCTTAGCTGGAGGTAAACAACTGGCTGTCGTGCTTGTGGCTTAGGTCGCCGCCCTGACCTTTGAGAAGGCATCCCTTCCGATGCAGGCATGCCCAAGCGGTGACCTATCCCCCCCGCCGGCAACTATGGGGAGACGGCTTCCCTAGCCGAGATCCCAGGTGTGTACCGGCTGACCTTGCCGCTGCCGTTCCCAGTAGGCACAGGTCAATTGTTGCATATCTTTACCATGCCGAGCCACGTAGCGGCGCTGCCAGGTGGCCCCATTCTGCCCCGACTCGACACGGCCGCGGAGAATGCCCAGGTACTCCTGGATGTCCTGGGGCGCCAAGTCCAGTTGCGCCAAGCCCGCCTCTGCTTGCGGGAGCAGCTCTTGCAGCAACAATTGGCGCAGGGATCCCTGCCAACCGTTGAGCCAGGTGATGGGGGCCTCGAGGCCGAAGCGGGCGGCCGTATAAAAATTGGCGCGGCACTGGGCAAAGCTCAGCTCCTGCTCCGGGGGAAGAGGTCGGGATCCCAGAGCTTGCACCAGGCCAAAGTAAAAGGCCGCATTGGCGATCATGTCCGGCAGGGTGGGGCCTGCTGCAGCCACCCGCTGTTCGATGCGCAGGTGGGGAACGGGATCCAAGCCGATGAGGGGGCGGTTCCAGCGCCAGATGGTGCCGTTGTGCAGACGCAGGTGGGCCAGCTCCGAGGGGGCAGCGGCTAACCTTTGCGGCAACACCACCGGGTAGCGGTGCAGATTTTCCCAGAACAGCTCCATTAGGGATCCCTGGACATAGCCTTGCCCGAAGGTAACGCGAGCTTGGTGGGTGGGGGCGAGGGGGGGTGGGCCATCCAACGCCTGCTCAAACACCGGGATGCGGGTTTCCGCCCACAGGTCGTGCCCAAACAGATAGGGAGAATTGGCTGCCAGGGCTACCAAGGGGGCCGATACGAGCAGGGAAGCGTTGAAGTAGCGGGCTGCCTGGTGGGGCGACACCTGCAGATGGATTTGAAAAGAGGTGGTGGCTGCCTCCAGCATGACGTTTGGGTGGGTGACGCGTAGCCGGGCGGCAGGCCCTGCGATCGCCAGCCCCAGGGGCGGGATCCCCGAGGGTTGCTCGCGCCGGTGCAGGTTTAGGATCTGCTCGTTGAGGGCCAGGTAGCGCTTGCGGGGGGAGATCATCTCCAAAGTGAGCTGCTGCTGCTGCAGCGTGGGCAAAATGCCGATCATCATCAGCCCTGCCTGCAGTTGCTCGGCCACTCGGCAGCAGCGATCCCACGTCTGTTCCAGCTCTTGGCGGAGCTGCCGCAGAGCGGATGCAGCCAAAACCTGGGGCCGGCTGTTGAGCTCGATGTTGAAGCGGGCCAGTTCCGGCACCACCAGCGGGTCGTTGACAGCCTCCAGGTAGGCTGAGTTGATCGGGGCCGGATCCCCCTGAGGAGTCACCAGCCAAGCCTCCAGCTCGAACCCTCCCACCGGGGATCCCTGGGCAAAAGGCTGACAGGCGGGATCCAGCCCCGGCGCGGCGGCCAGCCAGCGGTCCAGCAGATCTGTCTCCTGCTGCAGCCGAGCTTTGAACTCGGCAAAGTCCTCTGCGCCAAAGCTGAAGGAGGCAATCTCCTGGCCCATCGAGACAACTCCGCGGCT
>NZ_JANSJH010000105.1:0-8387 GCF_047462495.1 Synechococcus sp. H55.2
ACACCAACAGCGCCGATCGCTATCCCTAACTCCCCTCTCCCTCAGGGAGAGGGGCCGGGGGTGAGGGTACCTCAGGGAGAGGGGCCGGGGGTGAGGGTGGGAGAGGGGCTGGGGGTGGTCGCGTGAGCGGCGCGGAGCGCTTGGGCAGCGGCAAAGTGTCTTAATCTTGTCTGAAACGACTATATTCCTGACGGTTTTGTGGTGGGCAGGTGCGGGTTGTCTCTAAGTAGGTTGGGAAGCCCGCGCCGCGCTGATGGGAGCAGGCCAAGGGGATCCGCTCAGGAGCTGCGGTCTAGCGGCTGGGGCTCTGGTTGAGGGGTGAGGGTTTCCAGCTCCGGCAAGGGGGATCCCATCTCGGCGGCGGGGCTTTCCAAGGACTTTGTCCCCCTATCTTCGGTGGGCATGCCCGTCGGCAAGCCGGATGCAGCTTGGGCCGGCTGAAACTGGGGATCCAGCTCCAGGCAGCGCTGCAAACTGGCCTGGGCCGCTTCCCGCTGGCCGGCCTGTAGTTGGATCAACCCCAAGGTATGCCAAAAGGCGGGCCGCTGCGGCTCCAGTTGCGTAGCCCGTTGGGCGTCGGCCAGGGCCAGCTCCAACTTTCCCAGCTTCAGGGCTTCCCAGGCGCGGTTGTTGAGGGCCACCGCGTCTTCTGGGGTGAGCTCCAGGACGCGCGAGTAGGCTTGCGCCGCTTTCTCTGCATCCCCCAGGTCGCCATAGACCAGGCCCAAGGCAAACCAGCCCCAGGGATCCCGTTCGTTGAGGCGGGTCATCTCTTGGGCGGCGGCAAGGGCTTCTTCCAATCGGCCCAGGCGGCGCAGGCTGGTGATCTGGCCAAACCAGCAGGCAAAGCTGCCAGGACGCTGCTGCACCAAGCTCCGGAACTGCTCCAGGCTGGCCTCGTATTGCCCCAGCTCCTGCTGTGCCACCGCCAGGGCATAGCGAGCCGGGAAGTCCTCTGGCCGGATCTTCAGGGCCTCCTCAAAGTGAATGCAAGCCTCCTTTAGGTAGCCCAATTTCTGGAAGGCCACGCCGCGGGCGTACCAGCTTTTGGGGTTGTCGGCGTCGTAGCGCAGGGCACGTTCCAGGGCTTTGCTGGCCAGCCGATACTGCCCCAGGCGCAGCAGAGCCACCCCTAGGTTATGGAGCGTAATGGGATCCCGGCGGCGCAGCCGCAGCGAGCGCTTGTAACACTCGATGGCCGAGCGCAGCCGCTGGCAGTGGAACAGGGCATTACCTTGGTAGCGCCAGACCCGGCCACTTCTGGGGTTGAGCTTCAAAACCCGAGCAAAGCTGGCCGCCGCCGAGCTGGGCCGCCGCAGCCGCCGCAACACGATCCCACGCGCCAGCCAGGTGCGGGGCTGTTGGGGGTTGTAGCGCAGCGCCTTGTTCAGGCTGTTGAGGGCCAGCTTGGGCCGCTTCAGTTGCATGAGGCGAATGCCGCGGTTGTGCCAGGCCAGGGCGTCCTCCGGGTTGCTCTCCAGCACCTTGTCGTAGTTGACCACCGCCGCTTTGTACTGGCCCAGGCGCCCCAGAATCAGGGCCAGGCGCAGCCGCGTCTCCTCGTCGTAGGGGTTGATGCTCAGGGATCCGTTGTAGCTATCCACCGCCTCGCGGTAGCGGGCCAACTGCACCAGCACATCGCCGCGTCGGCTCCAGGCCAGGGCGAAGTTGGGATCCATGTTCAAAGCGCGGTCGTAGGCGGCCAGGGCTTCGGTTAGGTTGCCCCGCTTGCGCCACTCCTCGGCCCGATCGAATTGAATATCGGCGCTGTTCCACTGGAACAGGCGCTGAAGAAATTGCAAAATGGCAATCTTGCGTGCCCCTTCCTCCGGTGTGGCAGAGGGCATTTCGCCAGTGGCAATGCGCAGGATGGCTAGCTGAATGGCTCGTAGGAAAGCTTGGAACCCCCGCACTTCCTCATCTTCAGGAGGTTCCTCGCGGCGGTGGTATTGCAGCCGAAATCGCTGCAGATCTCCAGGGGTGGGGAAGCTGGGATCCAAAAAGTGCATCAGCTCCCGGGCCCGGTACTCAAACAGCACCGGATCTTCCTCAGAGCCGCTAAAATCCAGCAGCGGTGCTTCTGCCAGGGGGCGGGGCAGCTCGGCGGGCGTGTGGAGCAGCGTCAGCAGGCGCTGGTTCTGTCGGGGCGGAGCGTGGGAGAAGCCGCTGTAGAGCTCATCTCTAGGCCAGGGATCGGCAACAAACTCCGGCGAGGCCACCACCCCGATCCAGCGGCATTGTTCGATGGCCAGTTGCAGCTCCAGCCGGCGGTCGTCTCCCGGCTGCAGCATCCAGCGGTCAAACCAGACCTTGAACCCCTCCCGATCCAGCCGCTCGGCCAGTTGCCGCGCCCACCGCGCCTGCTCTCGGTGGTAGCGCAAGAAAAGGTCAAACTTGTAATGCTCGGAAGACATGAACGCCTGCTCGCTGCTCTTTTCCAGCTTATCTTTGCCATCGCCTCGGCGGCCCGAGCACTGCCTCTTCCCCGGCTGCAAGATCGGCGATAGTTGAGGAAGGGTTGGTCAGGAGGGGGAGATGGCAAGCGGAGTGCTGGCGATTGCCGCAGCGATTGGCTTGGTGGTTCTGCTGTTGGAAGCGATTCGCTATCGCCGCTGGGGATCCCTGCGCCGTTGGCAGCCGGCAATGGGACTGGGCCTGGCGGCCTTGGCGGCGCTGGGGGCGGGGCTGGGACAGTTGCCGGAACCGGTTCCGCTGGCCCTGCTGTTGGGAGGGCTGGTGGGACTGGGGCTGCTGGGCTTGGGCGGCTGTGGGCGGGCCGGGCAGGGGCTGGCGGTGCTGCTGCTCAGCTTGGCCACCTGGCAGGGTGTAGCCGGCGGCGCCTTCGAGGGATCTGAGGCGGGAGCTGCTTTTTCCCTGCTGTTGTGGGGCTGCGGCCTGGGGATGGGCTTGGTGGGGATCCCGTTGCTGGGCTGCTTGGCTGAAGAAGAGATGCTGTCTGTGCTGATGGGGCTGGCCCAGGGCTGGAGCGGCATCGCTGCCCTCACCTGGGGATCCCGCCTTATGGAGATGGGAGCGGAATCTCTGCCAGATCTCCCTTGGCCGGTGTTGTTACCTGTTGGTCTGGCCGCCCTCAGCCTAGTGGCGGGCACCCTGCCCTTGTTGACTGTTCCCGTTCGCGCCAGCGGGACAGAGTCCTCACCCGACAGCGAGGTGGAATCCAACCGGCTGCTGTCGGCCCTGGGGCACGGTGTGGGATGGCTGGTGGCGACGGCGCTGGCCCTGGCTCTGGTGCGCAACGGGCTGTACCAGGATCCCTTTTGGGCGCTGCTGTACGGGGCGGGGGTGTTGCTCTCGTGGGCTCTACTGGCTTTGGAGAGCAGGATCCCGGCACCCGAGGGGAAAGAGGCCTTGCTCTGGCGGGCCTGTGTGAGCCTGACGCTGGTAGGCGGTGGGGCGCTGCTGGCGTTGCGGCTGGGGGGATCCTACGGGGCGGCGCTGCTGGGGCTGGGGTGTCTGGCTTTTCCCAGCCGCTGGGGGGCGATGGCTGCCCTGTTTTTGTCGGCCCGACCCCTGCTGCAAAACCTGCTGCACCAGTTCAACCTGCAGGTGGCCGGGATCGACCTCACCCAGCCCTACGTATCGGCGGCGCTCTACTTGGGCATGGCGGCCATGGCCTTGGCTGCGCTTCTTTACTGGCTGCACGGGCTGGACAAACCCCTGCAAACCGGGGTCGGCCTGACGCTGGGCAGCCTGCTCCTGCCGCTGGGGGTGGGCTATTTCGTCCATGCCCAGCCGCAAGCAGCTTTCTTGCTGGCAGCCTTGATCACCGCCTTGATCTTGGCGGCGCTGCAGCCCATAGCCTTGAACCAAGAAGGGAGAAGGGCGACTTGGACGGGGATCCAAGCTTTGGGCCTGGCCACGCTCGCCATCCTCGGATCCAACCTCAGCCGCAACTGGACGGTGACGGGGTTCTATGCCACCCGCCTGGAGCGGGCCCTGGTGCTGGCGGCCAGCGTTGGGATCCTGGCTCTGTTCCTTTTGCTTGGGCAGGGCTGGCGCTGGTGGCAGTCCAGAACAGCGTCCCGCTAGCGTTGAGGTTCTAGGGTTGTGAAACTCCTTCCCCTCGGCACCCGTGGCACCTGGCAAGGGATCCCCGGCCCCGAGCAGACGGCTGAGGCCCTGGGCAACCCCGGCGTGAGGGTGATCGGATCCCCAGCTCTGTTGGCGCTGATCGAGCGATGTGGCCACAACACCTTGCAGCCTTTTTACGAGGGGGAAGAAGCGGCAGTCGGGATCCGCTTTGTCCTAGAACACTGCTCAGCAGCTGTGGTGGGGGATCCTCTACACCTTCAGGTTGAGGTTGTGCAAGTGGTGGGAAGGCGCGTTCAGTTTCAGGTGGAGATCACGCAGCAGGGGCGGCTGGTGATGCAGGGATCCTACACCTGTCAGGTAGTCGATTTGCCCCATTTTCTGGCCCGCTATGGGCTGGCTTGAGATCATCAAGTACCTGGCAGGGCTGCTGCTGGTCACTGGGTTGGGGCTGTTTCTGTTCTGGCCACAACAGCTCCTGCTACGCTACCGCAAGCCTTGGCAAGGCCCCCTCGCCTGGAGCTGGAAATGGCGCGGGTGGGGGGGCTTGGCTCTGCGGGGCAGCCGTCGGGGGTGGGAATGGCGCTGCGGATCCCTCTGCGTTCGCGGGCATTGGCCGGCCCGGGTGGGCTGCCGTCTCTCCTTTGCCGACTGGCCTCGCTTCTGGCCCCTTCTGAAGCAGTTGGCCAAGGGGATCCAGATCCAGTCCTGGCAAGGTGGCCTAGAAATCGGCTTTGCCGACCCGGCCTTGACGGGGCAATGCCTAGGGTTGATCGCCGCTCTGCCCCCCCCGTTGGCCCAACATCTGCGCCTTACCTTCGCCCGCAGCGGCTGGCGCGGACAGGGATCCCTGGTGGTTCGCTTTCGTCCCTGGCGGGTGCTGGGGCCGGCCTTGAAACTGGGGTGGCTGGCCCTCTGGGAAAGGATCCCGGACAATTAGCGCTGGAACAGCCTCGCCGAGCCAAACTTTGGGTTATGTCGAATTGGGGACAAAAGGAATGGGATCCGCGCGCGCCCCGGCGGATTTTGGTCTGCCCGGATAGCTTCAAGGGATCCCTGACGGCCACGGAAGCGGCAGCGAGCATGGCCCGCGGGATCCAACAAGTGTTGCCCCAGGCCGCGGTGGAGCTGCTCCCTCTGGCCGATGGGGGCGAGGGCACCCTAGAGGTGCTGCTGCCGGCGCTGGGGGGAGAAAAACGAGGGCTGTGGGTCACCGGCCCGCTGGGGTATCCCGTCTGGGCCGAATACGGGGTGGCGGGCGAGCGGGCGCTGCTGGAAGTAGCCCAGGTGGCCGGCCTGACCTTGGTGCCCCCCGAGCGGCGGGATCCCACCCGCACCACCACCTATGGCTTGGGGGAGCTGTTGCGGGCCGTCTGCCGGGATCCCATTGCCGAGATCTGGATAGGGCTGGGCGGATCCGCCACCGTCGATGCGGGCGCAGGGATGGCGCAGGCCTTGGGCTATCGCCTCCTGGATGAGGCCGGGGATCCCATTGGCTGGGGGGGAGGGGAGCTGGCCCGCCTGGCGCGCATCGAGCCGCCCGAGCAGCCTGTCTGGCTGGGCAAGTGCATCCGCGGCCTCTGCGATGTGCAGAACCCCCTCACCGGCCCGTTGGGGGCGGCTGCCGTCTTCGCCCCCCAGAAGGGCGCCACTCCCCAGCAAGTAAGGCAGTTGGAGCAGGCACTGCAGCAGTGGGCCAGAGTGGTGGAGCGCGACCTGGGCCGGACTGTGGACGGGATCCCAGGGGCCGGCGCCGCCGGCGGGCTAGGGGCAGGATTGGTGGCTTTTTTAGGCGCCACCCTGGAGTCGGGGATCCACTTGCTGGCCCAGCACTTGGCTCTGGCGGAGCGCATCCACCGCTGTGACCTGGTGGTGACCGGCGAGGGCCGCCTTGACGAACAGAGCAGCATGGGCAAAGTGGTAGGAGTGGTGCTGGAGCTGGCCATGGCAGCCCAGAAGCCCCTGCTGATTCTCTGTGGCCAGGCCACCCCGGCAGCCCGAGCCGACTTGGCCGCCCGACCTTTGCCAATTGGAGTTGCTGCCCTCTGCGACCGGATCCCGGATGTGACCGAAGCCCAGCGTCAGGCCGGCCACCACTTGGAACAGATGGCCGCTTGCGAGTTGAAAAAGTTTCTAGCCTAGGATCCGCTCATCACATAGTCATTGCAAAAGATTATGGAACAGCCTGTCCGTTGCTCTCCAGCTCCCCTCTCCCCCAGGGAGAGGGGCTGGGGGTGAGGGGCTGCTCCCCCAGGGAGAGGGGCTGGGGGTGGTCGCGTGAGCGGCGCGGAGCGTTTGGGCCGCTAGCGGCAAAGTGTCTTAATCGTATCTGGAACAACTATAATGGCCTGAATCGGTTATTTTTTTAAGCATCATGGTCAGTATCGAATTTTCTCCCGGCATTCCAGAAGTGCCCACCCAAGTACGGCTGCTGAAATCCAAAACCGGCAAGCGGGGATCCGCCATTTTTCGCTTCGAGGAGCTGAAGTCCGACACGCAAAACATCCTCGGCATGCGGATGATCGACGAAGAAGGGGAGCTGACCACCCGCAACATCAAGGCCAAGTTCCTAAACGGAGAATTCAAGGCCCTGGAAGTGATCTACGACATGGAAACAGAAGCCGAGTGGGATCGCTTCCTGCGCTTTATGGAGCGCTTCTCGGCGGCCAACCAGATGGGCATTGCCTAGCTGCTGGATCCTCAGCTTTTGGCTTTTTTGCTCCCTTTGCCGGGCTGGACGGGGGCAGATCCCTGGGTCTTTTCAATCGAAGGCTGCTCCAGTGGGGGCCGTCGCTGGTGCCAGTCGGTGCTTTGCTCGTAGGCATAGGCCACCCGCAGCACCTTGCTCTCTTGCAGGGCGTTGCCCACGATTTGCAAGCCAATCGGCAGCCCATCGGCAAAGCCACAGGGCAGGCTTAGCCCCGGCAAGCCCGCCAGATTGACCGGGATCGTCATCAGGTCGCACAGGTACATGCTCAAGGGATCCTCCCGCTCGCCGCTTTTGAAGGCCGGCGTGGGGGTGGTAGGGCTGACCAACACATCCACCTTCTCGAAGGCCCGCAGAAAATCTTGCTTGATCAAGGTGCGCACCTTCTGGGCCTTGAGGTAGTAGGCATCGTAGTAGCCGGCAGAGAGGGCATAAGTGCCGATCATGATGCGCCGCTTCACCTCCGGCCCAAAGCCGCGGGCGCGGGTCTTGCCATACATAGCCAAGAGCGAGTCGGCAGGTTCCCGCAGGCCGTACTTGACGCCGTCGTAGCGGGCCAGATTGGAAGAAGCTTCCGAAGGGGCAATGATGTAGTAGGTGGCCAGGCCGTAGCGAAAGCTGGGGCAGTCGATCTCCAGGATCTCCGCCCCCAGCTCCTGCAGGTGTTGGATGGCCGCTTGCACAGCCGCGCGGGTCTCTTCCCCACACCCTTCCCCCAGCAGGTCGCGGATCACGCCAATCTTGAAGCCTTTGATATCGGGGATCAAAGCCTGGCTATAGTCCGGGATCTCCACCCTAAGGCTGGTGGAGTCCATGGGGTCGTGGCCGGCAATCCCCTGCAGCAGCAGGGCCACATCCTCCACGGTGCGCCCAAACGGCCCCACCTGATCCAGAGAAGAGGCAAAGGCCACCAGCCCATAGCGCGACACCAGCCCGTAGGTGGGCTTGAGGCCAACCACGCCACAGAAGGCCGCCGGCTGGCGGATGGATCCTCCCGTATCCGATCCCAAGGCCACCACCGCCTGGTCTGCCGCCACCGCCGCCGCCGATCCGCCTGAGGATCCCCCTGGCACCCGCGTCAGATCCCAGGGGTTGGCGGTGCGCTGGAAGGCCGAGTTTTCCGTGGAGCTGCCCATGGCAAACTCGTCCAGGTTGGTCTTGCCCACCGTCACCATGCCGGCTGCCGCCAGCCGCGCCGTCACCGTTGACTCGTAGGGCGGAATAAACCCCTCCAGAATCCGAGAAGCGCAGGTGGTGCGGATCCCTTGGGTGCAGAGGTTATCTTTCACAGCCAACGGGATCCCGGCCAGCGGACCAATCGCCTCCCCGGCGCGAATGCGGGCATCCACCGCCCTAGCCTGTTGCAGCGCCAGCTCCTCGGTGACAGTAATAAAGCTCTTAAGCTGCGGCTCCAGTTGGTGCAGGCGCTCCAGGTATTCGCGCGCGATCTCCTCGGCCGAGCGCTCTTTGCTCACCAACTGGCGGTGCAGGGCACGGATAACAGACATATGGCAAACTCGCTAAGGAAGGGAAAGGCCGATCGAGCAACGTCAAAGTTCTCTCCAGATTAATCCAGCACGGATCCCTACTAACTCCCCTCTCCCTCAGGGAGAGGGGCCGGGGGTGAGGG
>NZ_JANSJH010000106.1:0-2889 GCF_047462495.1 Synechococcus sp. H55.2
AGGGAGAGGGGTCGGGGGTGGTCGCGTGAGCGGCGCGGAGCGCTTGGGCCGGCGGCAAAGTGTCTTAATCCTGTTGGAAACGACTGTAACTGCCGACAGTGGAGAGCGACCCTCCTCCAGAGGGCAAAGCTTCCCGCCATCGGCTAGATATCCAGAGCCGCCAGATCCAGATGGGCACTGTGAGCCTCAATAAACTCCCGTCGGGGGCCGACAGCATCTCCCATCAAGATGGTGAAAATGCGATCCGCCTCCACCGCATCTTCAATGGTGATCTGTTTGAGGGTGCGCGTTGCCGGGTTCATGGTGGTCTCCCAAAGTTGTTCGGGCATCATTTCCCCCAGACCCTTGAACCGTTGGATAGTGTACTTGGCGTTGGCCGGCAATCCCCGCACGATCTGATCCTTCTCGGCGTCGCTGTAGCAATAGCGAACATTATTGCGGCCCCACTCGATTTTGTAGAGCGGCGGACAGGCGATATAGACATAGCCCTGTTCCAGAAGGGCCTTTTGATAGCGGTAGAAAAAGGTCAACAACAGGGTGCGAATGTGGCTGCCGTCCACGTCAGCATCGGTCATGAGGATGATGCGGTGGTAGCGCAGTTGGCTGGGATCAAATTCATCGCCTTTAACCCCCAACCCCAGCGCCGTGATCATCGCCTGAATCTCGGCATTTTTGTAGATCTTGGCGGGATCTGCCTTTTCGATGTTGAGGATCTTGCCGCGCAAAGGCAGTACCGCCTGAAACTGCCGATCCCGACCTTGTTTGGCGCTGCCCCCCGCCGAGTCGCCTTCCACCAAATACACCTCGGATTCGGCCGGGTCACGGCAACTGCAATCGGCCAACTTCCCCGGCAGCGTGGAAGATTCCAGGGCGGATTTGCGCCGCACCAATTCCCTGGCCCGCCGGGCTGCTTCGGCAGCGTTGAAGGACTGGATGGCTTTATCGACGATCCCCCTGGCCACGTTGGGGTTGAACTCCAGATACTCCGCCAGCGCCTCGGAGACGAGGGTCTGGACAATGCCCCGCACCTCCGTGTTGCCCAACTTGGTTTTGGTCTGCCCCTCAAACTCGGGGTTGGGTACTTTGACCGAGACGATAGCCGTCAGCCCCTCCCGCACGTTTTCTCCGGCCAGGTTGCTGTCAGAATCTTTGAGTTTGTTGAGCTTGCGGGCTTGGCTGTTGATGGTGAGGGTAAGAGAGGCTTTCAGGCCCTCCAAGTGGGTGCCCCCCTCGGTGGTGCGGATGTTGTTGGCAAAGCCGATCAACGTGTCGGTATAGACATCCGAGCACCACTGCAGCGCCACTTCCACCTCGACGCCATCCCGCTCCCCCCGTATGTAGATGATGTCGGAGTGAATGGGGGTTTTTTCGTGGTTGATGAAGGCTACATATTCCTTGATGCCGCCCGCATACTGATAGGTTTCGCGGTGCGGTGGATCCCGCCGCAGGTCGGTGAAGGTAATTTTCAGGCCAGCGTTGAGGTAGGCCAACTCGCGAAAGCGGGCCGCCAACAGAGCATAGTCGAACTCTCGCTCGGGAAAGATCAGCCCATCCGGCTTGAAGCGCACCTCTGTACCCCGCCGGTTGGATCCCTGGGGTTGCGGCTCGGATTGCAAGGATCCCACCACCGCCCCGCGCTCAAACCGCTGAAAGTGAACCTTGCCCTCCCGCCAAACCGTCACCTCCACCCATTCGGAGAGGGCATTTACCACCGACACCCCTACCCCGTGCAGCCCGCCGGAGACCTTATAACCGCCGCCGCCGAACTTGCCCCCCGCGTGCAACACCGTCAGCACCGTCACCAGGGCCGACTGCCCAGTTTTGGGATGAATATCCACCGGAATGCCGCGGCCATTGTCCAAAACAGACACCGAGCCATCGGGGTAGAGGGTAATCTGAATATCGTCGCAATAGCCGGCCAAAGCCTCATCGACGGAGTTGTCCACCACCTCGTACACCAAATGGTGCAACCCCTTGGGCCCGGTGGAACCAATGTACATGCCAGGCCGCTTGCGCACAGCCTCCAAGCCTTCCAAAACTTGGATCTGCTCTGCACCGTAGTTTTCCGTCATTCGCAACTCCAATCCTGAAGAAGACCCCCAGCCAAGATCCACAGAAACCCAGAAAATTGACCTTAAAGGCCAGGAGTGAGTCTAGTATCCCAAAAAACTGCCCCTATGGTAGCACAAAAGGCTAGAATAGCCACACAGACGCTTCTGGGGGCCGAGTTCAGGAGGGGATGCAGGTAGAGAAATCAGTCTATCTCTCCAGACCCTAACCCAGAAAGCTCTCCACCAACCCCGGCGGCGGCTGTACCTGAAGCGTGCCTTTTTCCAAATCCACAACGGGCACCAGGGCTTTTACAAAAGGGATCAACACCTGTCGGCGGTCAGGGGTTGTTATCTCCAGCACATCCTGGCCGGCGGCCAAAATCCCCGAAACCTGTCCCAGCAGCTCTCCTTGGTGATAGACGGCCAAGCCGATGAGATCGCGGTAGTGGTACTCCTCCGGCTGGAGGGGCAAGCGGTGGGAAGCCGGCACCAGCACCTTGGCTCCCACCCAAACCTCTGCCGCCGTTCGATCGGGGATCCCTTCCAGTCGCACCAAGTAAAGGCCCTTAGCCGGGAAAAATTGCCCCTCGATCAAAGGATGTAGTAGGGGCTCCGGATCCGCATCCCGCTGCAGCCAACGGGGCCCCGGCTGGGTGAGTCGCTCCGGGAAATCTGACCAGCACTTGACCCGCAGCCAGCCCCGCAGGCCATGGGCCGCCACCACCTGCCCCACCAGCAGCCAAGCAGGAGCTCCTTCCTGGGCTGAAGCCACCATGGTTTAGTCGAGCCGAGGAAGATCCACCTCAGTTGGGAAAGCAGCGGAGGTGCGCAACGGTTG
>NZ_JANSJH010000106.1:2989-8340 GCF_047462495.1 Synechococcus sp. H55.2
CCCTGTCCGCTTTTGGCAACGTCCACCATGGAGACCAATCCTTGCAGGGTGCCGGGGATGGAGTTGGGATCCATAAAGATCACCTTCGAGCTGGGACTGCTGCCCACCTTGAAACCCATATCGATGTAGTTTTGCGCCATCAGGTATTGCAGCGCATTGACTGCCTCCGGGTTCTCCTGCAGAGTGGCGGCAATGGTTTTGATGGCCTCAGCCGTACCCTCGGCCAGCAGCAGCCGCTCCCGCTTCTCGGCCTCTGCTCGCAACAACTGTGCCTTAGCAGCCCCTGCCGCCTGATTGATGCTGGCCTGCTGTTCCCCTTCCGACTTGAGGATGGCGGCCCGCTTTTCCCGTTCGGCAGCCATTTGCTTTTCCATCGAGTCTTGCACCGTCTTAGAGGGCTGGATATCCCTGACTTCTACGCGGGTGATCTTGATCCCCCAGGGATCGGTGGCCTCGTCCAGTTCTGTCAAAAGGCGGGCGTTGATCTCGGCACGGGAGGAAAAGGTTTGATCCAAGTCCATGCGGCCAATTTCGGCGCGCAAGGCCGTCAGCACCAGATTAATCAAAGCCCGTTGCACATCCTCCACTGCATAGCGGGCCTTGATCATATCAGTGATGCGCCAATAAACCACTGCATCGGCCATCAGCGAAACGTTGTCGCTGGTGATGCACTGCTGCGGTGGCACGTCCAGTACCTTCTCGCGAATGGTTTCCTGGAAAACAATTCTGTCGAGGGGGGGGAGAATAACGTGCAGCCCTGGGGTTAGCTTGCGGTGAAACCGGCCCAAACGCTCTACCAGTGCCTCATACCCCTGGCTGATGATCTTGACCGAGTTGAACAGGTAGCCAATGAAGATGAGGGCAATGGCCGCTAAGATGCCTGGCATAAGGTTCTTCTCCTGACAGAGAGTTCAGCCCCTATTCTAGACGGTTGTTGGAACTGATCCCTTCACCTCGACACGCCTTAATAGAGACATGATGCATGAACAGGATAAGCAGACCTTCGGGACATATGGATTTTCTTAAGGTTTTTGGATCCGCGACCGACGACTTGAAGGTTACCCAGTAGAAAGCTTACGAGAGGATGCCGTCTATGAAGCTGAACAGCAAGAACCTAGAAGTTGGCTTGAACAAAATCTACGATGTCATTGTCGCCGGCGGCGGCGCAGGGGGGTTGTCGGCGGCGATCTATCTGGCTCGCTACGGCTTGAGCTGCCTGGTCGTAGAAAAAGGCAGAGGCCGCTCTTTTTGGATGCAGGATTTGCGCAATTATCTCGGCCTACCTCCGACCACGCCAGGGCGGGAGCTGTTGCGACAGGGAAGGGAGCACGCCCTCAGCTTGGGGGTGGACTATCTGTGGGGCTATGTGGAAGATGTGAAGGATGAGGGAGAGCTTTTTGCCGTCAAGGTCAAGGTGGGAAAAGTCAACAGCCTCTACCCCGTTTTTCGCAGCCGATATTTGATTGCAGCAACGGGCATCATCGACCATTTGCCGCAATTGCCCGACATGCAAAATGTTTACGAGTATGCGGGCTACTCGCTGCATGTTTGTATGATCTGCGATGGCCATGAAATGCGGGATCAAAAGGCGGTTTTGATCGTCGGCTCCGAGGCTCAAATCAACACCGCTTTTGTCCTCAACTGGTTTACGCCTTATATCTCGGTGTTGACCCACGGCCTCTGCTCGGTTGGCCCTGAAATGCGCCAAAAACTGGCCGAACACGGCTATCCCCTCTACGAAGCTCCCATTCGCCGTTTTTGGGGAGAAAACCACCAGATGAGAGGGGTAGAGCTGGAGGATGGCACCTACATTGAGGCTACCACCGGCTTGGTGGCGATGGGAGCCAAATACCACAACGACTACTTGAAAGGGATCCCTGACTTGAAATGGCAAGGGGAGAGTCTGCTCACCGACGAGTGGTGCCGCACTGCCCACCCGCGCCTGTTTGCGCTCGGGGATTTGAAGCAGGGCCTGAACCAGGTGTCAATTGCGGTTGCCGATGGCACCCTGGCTGCCACAGCCATCTGGCGGGACATCCGCCGCGCCTCTCCTGCTCGTAAATGGGAAGAGCGCCTGCGCTCATAAGTTGAGCTCATCCTGCTCTCTCTGGAGAGTTGGGGTAGCCTTCTGCCCTATGATTGTTGCGAAAGCCCCGGCAACTTCCATGCATTCTCTGAAAGCGGCGATCTTTTTCTTGGTTTTCCTATTGGTGGGGCTGTACTACTACGCGGTGGAGGCCCAACCGCTTTTCGATCTCAACCTAACCCTGACCTCAGAATACGACCCCGTTCTCCCGATTGAGAGCGTTCGAGTCGTGCGCGGCAGCAACCCGCAAGATCTCCTCATTTATTTGTCGGCTCCCTCTGCTGCTTGGGTTCATCAAGAGCGGGTGAACGGGCATTATTTGATCGACATTCCCTATGCCGTGATTACCCGTTCGACCCTTGTTGAGGTGCCTGCGGAGCTGCCCTACCGGCTGAGCTGGGGCAACCAGGACGAGCACACCGGGCGCCTGTTGATCACCCCTGCTCCCCCTCATGTGGAGGTGGTGCTGCAACACGGCTGGGCGGCAGATCCCAATTGGCTTGATCCTTGGGAAAACAGCCAGCCTTTGCCCCTGCCTTTGGAAGAGGTGCTGGAGCCCTTATTAGAGGTGCCGCCCCGTTCTGCTTTCCTCACCATTGACGATGGGCCCTGGCCACAGTCCACCCCTCGCCTTTTAGAGGTTTTGGATCAGCTACAGATTCCGGCCACCTTCTTTCTTATCGGCAATCATGTCTCTCAATTTCCAGAATTGGCCCAATCCATTCGGGCTCACCACCACACCATAGCCAACCATACGTTTACTCACGATTATCGACGCCTCTACAGCAGTGACGCGATCTTCTATGCCGAGGTGGATCAGACAACGCAACTGCTGAAAACGTTGCATTTGGATCCCCAACTGGTGGTTCGGCCGCCGGGAGGTTTTCGTCTCGATTCGGCTTTACGGCGTTCTTTGGAGCAGGCAGGGTATCGCGTTCTTTACTGGAACATGAGCCCAGAAGATGCCTATGCCGGCCAAACGGCGGCCCAACTGTTGGAACGCGTTCAAGCCCAGTTGCAGGTGTTCAAGAATTCGGATCAACCCCTGGTTTTGCTGCTGCACGATCGCTGGCCCCATACCGCCGAGGCCCTGCCGAATATCGTCGCCGCCATTGAAGAGGCAGGCTATCGCTTTTTGCCCTGGCCGGCTTTCAGGGATCCCGCTTGAAGGCGACTCTTCTCATCGGCTACCGCAGGAGTTTCCTGGCCAGAGAACTGAGGTGCGAAAGCCTGTACCTTGACAAGCTTTCCCCCAGGTAGCACATTGAAGGGTTACAGGAATTGGCTACAGGCCGGGAAGATGAGCGAGAGGACACTATTCGACAAGGTATGGGATGCTCACACGGTGCGGATGTTGCCCTCGGGGCAGACGCAGTTGTTCATCGGCCTGCACTTGATCCACGAGGTCACCAGCCCGCAAGCTTTTGCCATGCTGCGGGAGCGTCATCTGCCGGTTCTGTTCCCGGAGCGGACGGTGGCTACAGTGGATCACATCATTCCCACCGACGGCCGGGCGCGGCCTTTTGCCGATCCCTTGGCGGAGGAGATGATCCAGGAATTGGAGCGCAACTGTCGGCAACATGGCATTCGCTTCTACAACAGCGGCTCCGGTCGGCAGGGGATCGTGCATGTCATCGCGCCGGAGCAAGGGCTGACGCAGCCGGGGATGACCATTGCCTGCGGAGATAGCCACACGTCCACCCATGGGGCCTTTGGGGCGATTGCCTTCGGCATCGGCACCAGCCAGGTGCGGGACGTGTTGGCCACCCAAACCTTAGCTTTGTCCAAACTCAAGGTGCGCCGCATCGAGATCCAGGGCACGTTGGGGCCGGGGGTTTACGCTAAGGATGTTATCCTGCACATCATCCGCCGGCTGGGGGTCAAAGGCGGGGTGGGCTACGCCTACGAGTACGGCGGCAGCGCCATCGAGGCCATGAGTATGGAAGAGCGCATGACCCTCTGCAACATGTCCATCGAGGGGGGAGCCCGCTGCGGCTACGTCAATCCCGATGCGGTAACCTTTGAGTATCTAAAGGGGCGGGAGTTCGCTCCCCAGGGATCTGACTGGGAAGAGGCAGTGGCCTGGTGGAAAAGCCTGGCCAGTGACCCCGATGCGGTCTATGACGACGTGGTCGTGTTCCAAGCTGCCGACATTGCCCCGACGGTTACTTGGGGGATCACCCCTGGCCAGGGTATTGGCGTGGATGAGCGGATCCCGGCTCCCGAGGAGCTGCCGGAAAGCGAGCGGGAACTGGCCCAAGAGGCCTATGCTTACATGGATTTGCAGCCGGGGGATCCCATTGTGGGGACGCCGGTGGATGTCTGCTTCATTGGCAGTTGCACCAATGGCCGCTTAAGCGACCTGCGGGAGGCGGCCAAGATCGCCAAGGGGCGGCGGGTGGCGCCTGGGGTAAAGGCGTTTGTAGTACCCGGCTCGGAGCGGGTCAAGCAGGAGGCCGAACAGGAGGGCCTGCGGGAGATCTTCGAGGCAGCAGGGTTTGAGTGGCGGGATCCCGGCTGCTCCATGTGTTTGGCGATGAACCCGGATCGGTTGGTGGGGCGCCAGATCAGCGCCTCTTCTTCCAACCGCAACTTTAAGGGCCGTCAGGGATCCCCTACCGGGCGCACCCTGCTCATGAGCCCGGCCATGGTGGCGGCAGCGGCCGTGAGCGGCAAAGTGGTGGATGTGCGAACGCTGCTTTGAAACCGTGACGTACTCCCGCGCTCATGCTGACGCATAGAGTGCGGGCTTCAAGGACTACGTTCCGCTTCGCGAACACTAAAAATCTCGGCTGCTGCGAGTCAAAGCCTCTTGGATATCCAGATCCAGATCCCTCACCGATTCCAGCACCGAGCGCGTAATCAGCTTGCCTTGCTGGACCAAAATCGCGCCGGTTACAGGGTGCAAGAGCGGCTGTTCGGCCCGCCGCCCGATCAACGCCTCGATATCCTTAAAGGCATTGATGTACATCCCCGCCGGCAATTCCACCACCACCCCTTCTCCCAGGACCCGCGCTTGGCAGGCCAGTCGGGAATTGGGCTTGCAAGTGGTGATCACCTCCAGAGTGCGCTGCTCCCGCTTGGTGACCGGCGAGAGAGACTCCATCCCCTCTTTCACATACACATGGCAGGTGGCACAGAGGCCGCGCCCGCCGCACTCTTTCAACACATTCAGCTCTTCTTGCAGCAGCACCGAGAGCAAATTGCTGTTGGTGGCAATCTCAGACACCTGGGCAATGGGATCCAATCGCACGCGCTTGACCAT
>NZ_JANSJH010000107.1:0-8317 GCF_047462495.1 Synechococcus sp. H55.2
TATGTATCTATATCTAGTGTCGGTGGCGCTCCTCTTCAGGTCTTCATTGCATACATCCAAAATCAACTTGGGGTTTTAGACCCAACTTTTTGGTGGTTATCTGTTCTCAGCAAAAGTTACCAATTTGTCAGGTGGCCGTCAAGTGTGCCGAGTGTACAGAAGGTTGGTTTTCAGAGCATTTATCTTTTAGCAACGAAGAGTAAGCTGTAGGTATAGCATACCTTGGAGAAGTAAGTTGTATGAACAGCACCCTTTGGTTTCTGTTGATCGGGGCGATTGCCGGTTGGCTGGCAGGGTACATCCGGCGTGGTTACGGATTTGGCTTGATCGGCAACATCATTGTCGGCGTCTGCGGGGCATTTGTCGGGGGATATCTCTTTGATTTGCTTGGCCTATCGGCTACGGGCTTGCTGGGAAGCTTGCTGATGGCTACTGTTGGGGCTTTGGTTCTGTTGGCCTTGATCAGCTTTATTCGTCGGGCTTGACCTTCAGGTGGCTCGCAAGCGCTCCCAAGAATCTGCGTTTTCCTTGGGATGCTGTGTTGAACATTTACCGGAGAGTTTTGATGAACATTCGTGTTGTTGCGGCGGCGATGATTGGCTGGGCAATCCCCACTTTGGGGTTGCTCGCCTTGCCCCCTGCTTCTGCTCAGCAACTGTTTGATGTAGGTGTGCGCCAATTGCAGCCGGGCACGGTCATCCCCGTCCAGACCCTCGAGGGTGGAGAGCCCCAGTACTTCAGCCCCAACAGCACCCATCCCCTTACCTTGCGGGTAGCTCAGGACATCTACGGCGGCGACGGCCAGTTGGTGATCCCGGCAGGGAGCGAAGTGCGGGGTAGTTTGCGCCCGGTTCAGGGAGGAGCTCGGTTCTTCGGCACGGCCCTGGTTGCCAATGGACGCCTTTACTCGGTGCAGATGTCTTCTGACTTGATCCACGATGAGAAAGATCCCCGCCAATACTCCGCCGAAGCCATCGCCCAGGACGCAGCCATTGGTGCGGTGGGCGGTACGGTGCTGGGCCTGCTGACAGGGGGTGTCTCTGCTTTGGGGGTGATTGGCGGAGCCGGGGCCGGCGTGGCAGTGGGCAACATCACGGCTCCCCAGGTGGTGGTGTTGCGCCCCAGTCAGGTGATGAACTTGACCCTGAATAGCCCGCTGCGCCTGTAATGAGCCACGTCTAATCCCCTTCCCCCAACTCCCAGATCTCAAAAGCTTAAGGATCCCGGCCCAAAACCGGGATCCTTTTCTGTTTTGACCTGGGCTTTGGGGCCGTCTCTGACCGGCTAGCGGTGCAAGTAGGTGTAGGCCCGCAGGTTGTCTTCGAAGTGCTGCTGCAAAGCGCGGGCCTGATCCAGGCTAATCTGCCCCCGTTGCAGGGCGGCTTCGGTGGCGTGGTGCAGGGTTTCCACCAGATCTTCGCTGTTGTACTGCACCCAGCTCAGCACTTCGCCGATGGTGTCCCCCTTGATAACTTGGGTGACTTGGTAGCCGCCGGGACGGGTGCGGATGTGCACGGCGTTGGTGTCGCCAAACAGGTTGTGCAGATCCCCCAGGATCTCCTGGTAGGCGCCCCCCAGAAACACCCCCAGCAGGTAGGGCTGCCCATCGGGATCATGCAGCGGCAAGACCGAGGTGATCTGCCCGTCTTCGCCAAAGAAGCGGTTGATCTTGCCGTCGCTGTCGCAGGTCAGATCCGCCAAGGTGGCCCATTGGCGCGGCTCCTCGTCCAGACGGTGGATGGGCATGATGGGAAACACCTGGTCGATGGCCCAGCTATCCGGCAGGGATTGGAAGAGGGAGAAATTGCCGTAGTAGATGCTGGCCAGCATTTCGTCCAGATCTAGAAGATCTACGGCCACCGGCTGCCCCGCCTGGTGCTGCTCGTAGGCCAGTGTGCAGATCTTGTCGGAGCAGTTCCAGAACATCCGCTCCACCTCGGCCCGCTCCTGCAAGCTGAGGGATCCCTCGGTAAATTGGCGCAGGGCGGCTTCTTTGAGCTCCTGGCAGCGGCGATAGTCGGCCACCAGGGTCTCCGGCTGGATCTGGTAGTAAAGCTGGTTCAGCTTCTGGATCACCTCGGCATCGGACGTGAGCTGGGTGGGCATGGGGTAGGGGCTGGCGGCGTTGACATCCTGGACGTCAAAGACCAGCACCGACTGGTGGGACATCAGGGCCCGCCCGCTTTCGGTCACCAGCACCGGCGGCTGGATCCCGTGCGGCTGCAGGGCACTCAGCACCGTCTGCACCACGGTGGCGGCGTAATCCTCCAAGCTGTAGCTCTGGGAGAAATGGCTGGTGGACTGGGATCCGTCGTAATCAACCCCCAAGCCGCCGCCGATATCCAGATAGCCCATCGGCGCCCCCAGTTTGACCAGCTCGATGTAGATCTGGCTGGCCTCCCGCACGGCCCGCCCATGCACGCTCACCATCGAGATCTGCGAGCCAATGTGGTAGTGCAACAGACGCAGACAGTGCAGCTTGCCGGCCTCCCGCAGCCGTTCCACCACCTGCAACATCTCCGTGGCCGTGAGGCCGAACTTGGCCCGATCCCCAGCCGAGGTGCCCCAACGCCCGATCCCTTGGGCTGAGAGCTTGGCCCGCACCCCCAGGATGGGATCAATGCCCAGGTGCTCGGCAGCCTGCAGCACCAGCTCCAGCTCCTGCAGCCGCTCCAGGACGATGATGGGGGTGCGCCCCAGCCGCTGGGCCAAGAGAGCCGTTTCCATAAAATCGCGGTCTTTGTAGCCGTTGCAGATCAACAGAGCCCCAGGTGTATCCAGCAGAGCCAGGGCAATCAACAGCTCCGGCTTGGAGCCTGCCTCCAGCCCAAAGTGGTAGGCGCGACCGTGCTTGACCACCTCTTCCACCAGGTGGCGCTGCTGGTTCACCTTGACCGGGTAAACCCCCCGATAGACGTTGGGGTAGCCAAAGCGCTCGATGGCCTGCTGAAAGCTCTCGCAAATCCGCCGCATGCGGTCGGCCACGATCTCGGGAAAGCGAATCAACAAAGGCAACTGCAAACCCCGCGCCACCAGATCCATCACCAGGTGGTACAGGTCGATGCCAGGTTCCTGCTGCTGTAGGCCCTGTGGGGTTACCTCCACATGACCGGCGGCGTTGATACGGAAGTAGGGATCCCCCCAACCGGAGATGCGATAGAGCTTTTCGCTGTCTCGCAGTGTCCAGGGAGAACGAGTCAAAGTCGGCATAGTAGTCCCCCAGATACCGAGATGTAAACAGCGCAGGATTTCTGCACAGAATCCACAATATATTGCTCTATTCCAAGATATGTCAAGATTTTTCCAAGGCAGGGGGGATCCGGCTCGAAACCGGCTAAGCCTTGCCAGATAAGGCTTTGGCCTGGGGATCCCTCTGCAGTTGCTGCAGAACTCAACTCTTTCATTCTCTTTCTTTCGCTGTTTTTCTTTGTTTTTCTCGAGCAAGCTCTGTTTTCCATCTTGAGACAAAGACAGAGTTGGGATCCCCGTTTTTGCCGAAGCGCGCAGCGAACCCTGCGGGGATCGGCGACCAGTTGGTGAAGAGAAGAAGCCGACTTTTGCGGGAAGTTGCCCCCTCTGGTGCTTGCCAGAGCTAAAGATGGCAGCCCTTGACAGGGCTCCGTGGGCAAGACTAAGGATCGGGGCGGAGAGCTTGGAGCGCCTCAGCCATGGTTCAACTGCCCCGCTGCCGCCGTCGAGAAATGCTGCTGTCGTTGCTGGCTGCTGCCGGCCTAAGCGCCTGCCAACAGGGATCCCGTTCTGGCCAAGCCGGCGATGCTGTCCCTGTTGCCGACAGCCAGTCTTCCGGGGAAATTGTGTTGATCAACGGGGCTGGGGCTACCTTCCCGGCCCCTCTGTATTTGCGCTGGTTTTCCGACTACCGCCAGGTGGATCCCAAAGTGGAAATCAACTTCCAGCCGGTGGGCAGTGCCACCGGGATCCGCCAATTTATCGACCAGACGGTGGACTTTGCCGCCAGCGACGTGGCCATGACCGATGCCGAGATTGCCGAGGTGAAGCGGGGCGTGGTCATGATCCCGATGACAGCAGGCAGCATTGCCGTCGGCTACAACCTGCCCGGGATCCGCTCCGGCCTCAAGCTATCCCGCTCCGTCTTGGTGCAGATCTTCCGCGGCCAGATTACCCAGTGGCGGGATCCGCAGATTTTGGCCCTCAACCCCGATTTGGAGATCCCCGACCTGACCATCGCCGTCTGCTACCGCTCCGACGGCAGCGGCACCACCGACACCTTTACCCGCCACCTGGCCGCCATCGACCCCGCTTGGGCCGCCGAGATTGGTGTCGGCATGTCCCTGGAGTGGCCGGTGGGGATTGGGGTCAAGGGCAACGAAGGCATGAGCGCCCAGATGCTCTACAGCGAAGGGGTGATCGGCTATGTGGAATCGGTCTACGCCCGCGACCTGGATCTATCGGTGGCGGCCCTGGAAAACCGCCGCGGCGAGTTTGTCCTCCCCACCCCCGCAGCCTCGGCCCTGGCCCTGAGCGAAATCGAGCTGCCTGAGAACCTGCGGGCCTTTGAGCCGGATCCGTCCGGCGCCGGGGCTTATCCTATCGTCACCTACACCTGGATCCTGGCCTACCGCCAGTACCGGGATCCCGCTATTGCCACTGCCCTGCGGGCGGTGCTGCGCTGGGCCCTCAGCGAAGGACAGGCTCTGGCCGAAGCAATGGGCTACCTGCCCCTGGCCGAAACCGTTGTGGCCCGCAGCCTGGAAGCCCTGCAGCTTATCCAGAGCTAGCCGCCCTTGCCCCAACCGGCCCTGGAAGCAAGGCCCCGGCAGGTACGGAGATCCGTAACTGCTCTGCCTTCCAGTTGCCAGAAATGGGCGGCATTCTCGCCCTGACCGCAATGCCCTGCTGGTTAGGATCAGCCTAGGAAACAGCTAAATACCTGCTGAATTTTCACGGATTGGCTGCCCAAGCTACTTCATACAGCCTGGCGGCGGTAGCCGAGGTAACGTCTTGAACAAAAGGAGAACAAGGAGCCGATGGGAAAAGTTGTAGGAATTGACTTGGGCACAACCAACTCGGTTGTCGCCGTAATGGAAGGGGGTGTCCCCACCGTCATCGCCAATGCCGAGGGCACTCGCACCACGCCCTCGGTGGTTGCCTTCACCAAGGATGGAGAGCGCCTGGTAGGGCAGATGGCCCGCCGCCAGGCGGTGCTCAACCCCGAAAACACCTTTTATTCGGTCAAGCGGTTCATCGGGCGCAAGTACGATGAGCTGAATGCCGATTCCAA
Source organism: Synechococcus sp. H55.2 (assembly GCF_047462495.1). Classification (NCBI taxonomy): domain Bacteria; kingdom Bacillati; phylum Cyanobacteriota; class Cyanophyceae; order Synechococcales; family Synechococcaceae; genus Synechococcus; species Synechococcus sp. H55.2. The sequence goes on from NZ_JANSJH010000107.1 coordinate 5,264, forward strand.
GCGGGTCTCTTACCAGGTGCGGCGGGATGAACGGGGCAATGTCAAGTTGTATGCACCCCGCTTGAACAAGGAATTTGCCCCCGAAGAGATCTCGGCCATGGTGTTGCGCAAGCTGGTGGATGATGCCAGCCGCTACCTGGGCCAACCGGTTACCCAAGCCGTCATTACTGTACCTGCTTACTTCAACGACTCGCAGCGGCAGGCCACCAAAGATGCCGGGAAGATCGCCGGCTTGGAAGTGCTGCGCATCATCAACGAGCCGACGGCGGCTTCTCTGGCCTATGGCTTGGACAAGCGCAACAACGAGACCATCCTCGTCTTCGACCTGGGCGGCGGCACCTTCGACGTGTCCATCCTGGAGGTGGGCGATGGGGTCTTTGAGGTGAAATCCACCAGTGGCGACACGCAGTTGGGAGGCGACGACTTCGACAAGAAGATCGTGGACTGGATGGCTGAGCAGTTCAAGCAAATGGAAGGGATCGACCTGCGGCAAGACCGGCAGGCCCTGCAGCGGCTGACGGAAGCCGCCGAAAAAGCCAAGATCGAGCTGTCCAGTGTCTCCGAGACCACCATCAACCTGCCCTTCATCACTGCCACTGCCGATGGTCCAAAGCACCTGGAGCTGAAGCTCTCCCGCGCCCAGTTTGAACACCTCTGCGCCGACCTGCTGGAGCGCTGCAAAGGGCCGGTGGAGCAGGCCCTGCGGGATGCCAAGCTCACCAAGGCCGACATCAACGAAGTGGTATTGGTGGGCGGCTCCACCCGCATTCCAGCGGTGCAGCGGCTGGTGAAGGAGCTGCTGGGCAAAGAGCCCAACCAGAGCGTCAACCCCGACGAGGTGGTGGCCGTGGGCGCTGCCATCCAGGCCGGTGTGCTGGCGGGCGAAGTTAAAGATGTGCTGCTGCTGGATGTCACCCCCTTGTCTTTGGGGGTGGAAACCCTGGGCGGCGTGGCCACCAAGCTGATCCCGCGCAACACCACCGTGCCCACCCGCAAGTCGGAGATCTTCTCCACCGCCGAAGATGGGCAGACCTCGGTGGAAATCCACGTGGTGCAAGGGGAGCGGGAGCTGGCCCGCGACAACAAGTCCCTGGGCCGCTTCAAGCTGGACGGGATCCCGCCGGCTCCCCGCGGTGTGCCGCAGATCGAGGTGACCTTCGACATCGACGCCAACGGCATCCTCAAGGTGACGGCCAGAGATAAGGGCAGCGGCAAGGAGCAGAGCATCTCCATCACCGGCGCCTCCACGCTGGATAGCAAAGAGGTGGAGCGGATGATTGCCGAAGCCGAGAAATACGCTGCCGAAGACCGCGCCCGCCGCGAGAAAATCGAGCGCCGCAACAAGGCCGACTCGCTGGCCTACCAGGCCGAGCGGCAGTTGAAGGAGCTGGGCGACAAGATCTCCTCCAGCAAGCGCAGCCAAATCGAGACCTTGGTGCGGGAGCTGCGGGACGCCATTCAACGGGAGGACGACAGCGCCATCCAGAGCAAAGAGCGGGAGCTGCAGGAGGCCCTCTACGCCATGAGCAGCGAGCTCTATCAACAGCCCGGCGCCGCTTCCAGCTCCACCTCTGGGACGACCTCTGGCGGCAGCGACGACGTCATCGACGCCGACTTCACCGAGACCAAGTGACGGCAGTGGGATCCCTCTGGGGCTCCTTATCCACAGCACCGATAATGAGGAAGGACGGGATAGGCGATGGCGTCTAGCCCGCCTTCTTCTCTTTTCGTCAACGGGTCGGAAGCCAACTGCTTGGTTTTTTGCCCATTCTCAGCAATTTGCCTGCGGACGCCTCCATGCAAAACTTCAAGGACTACTACAAGATTCTGGGGGTCAGCAAGACGGCCACCGCCGACGAGATCAAGCAGGCCTATCGGCGCTTGGCCCGGAAATATCACCCGGATGTTAACCCGAACAACAAAGCCGCCGAAGAGAAGTTTAAGGAGATCAACGAAGCCTACGAAGTTCTCTCGGATCCCGGCAAACGCAGGCAATACGACCAATTTGGCCAATATTATCAGCAGGGTGGGTTCCGTTCCCGGCGGGAGACCTATAGCCAGCCCTACGGCAGCCCTTTTGCCGATGCCCCCTTCAACGAAGACTTTGGATTTGGTGGGGGGGGTGTCGATTTCAGCCAATTTGACGATTTTCAAGATTTTATCGATCAACTGCTGGGCCGAGTGCGCAGCCAAAGCACAAACCGCAGCAGCGGCTTTTCCGGATCCAGCGACAACGCCAATTACGATGCTGAGGCCACCATTCAGCTCACCATCCCTGAAGCTTTCGAGGGGGGTAAGCGCCGCCTGCGGGTGGGCGGGGATCGCGTGCTCGAGGTCAACATCCCAGCAGGGATTACGCCAGGGAAGCGGATTCGCCTGCGCGGCCAAGGCCACCCCAACCCCAACGGCGGCGCCGGCGATCTGTACCTCAAGATCGAGCTGAAAGACCATCCCTTCTATCGCCTGGAGGGATTCGATGTTTACTGTGATCTGCCCATCAGTCCCAGCGAAGCGGTTTTGGGTGCCCAGGTGGAGGTGCCCACCCTGGATGGAGTGGTGAAGCTGCGGATCCCGCCTGGCATGCAGCCGGGGCGAAAGTTGCGGCTGGCGGAAAGGGGCTTCCCCAAGGGCAACGGAGAACGGGGGGATTTTTACGTGGTGGTGCAGATCCATTTGCCCACCCGTCTCTCTGATGAGGAACGGGAACTTTACGAAAAGCTGCAGCGGGTTCAATCCTACGATCCTCGGGCCGCCCTTAAGCTCTAGCAGTCGAGTGGGATCCCGGTGAAATCTGGCCGCGTCGGCGGGACGGGATTTGTCTGACCCTGGCTCCATTGCAGTTGCCGTAGGATGCCGCGCAACAAGGCCACCTCGGCCACGGTCAAGCCGGCCCGCTGGAACAGGGCGCGAAATTTGAGCATTTTGCGGCGGGCGGTGTGGGGGTGTAGGTAGCCGATCTGCAGCAACAGCGCTTCCAAATGTCCAAAAAAGCCTTCCAGCAGCTCGAAGGGAACGAGCCTTTGGGAGAGGGGCACAGAAGGGGCGGGGGGAGGG
>NZ_JANSJH010000108.1:0-8042 GCF_047462495.1 Synechococcus sp. H55.2
CATTAGCTTGCCCAGGCGAGGGATCCTAGCGCCCTCTGCCTTGTATTATTGAATACTTTGGTGGGCCAGTCGAGCCTCTTGTGGGGAATTGGGCTAGATTGGATCCCACTGCTGATTGCTGTTGTTCACTCTCAACGTTTTGGCGGCATGGGTTCTCCGGCCATCCAGTGGTATCCCGGCCATATTGCCAAGGCCATTGGCCAATTGCGGGAACAGTTGCAGCGGGTGGATGTGGCGATCGAGGTGGTGGATGCACGGATCCCGTTGGCCAGCCGCCATCCCGATCTGGGCCAATGGCTGGGGGAAAAACCTCGCCTCCTGGCTCTGAACAGGGTGGATTGTATCGAAGCCAGGGATCTGAAAGCTTGGCAGGAGTATTTTTTACGGCAAGGGATCCCTGTCTATCCCACCAACGGCCAATCGGGAGAAGGAGTGAATCGCCTTAAACAGGCGATTTTGCAACTGGGGCAGGCGGTCAATAGGCGACGTCAACAGCGGGGCATGCGACCGCGGGCGGTTCGGGCCGTGGTGGTGGGCTTTCCCAACGTGGGCAAATCCGCTTTGCTGAACCGGCTTTTGGGGCGGCGGGCCGTCGAGAGCGCCGCACGTCCGGGGGTGACGCGGCAATTGCGATGGGTGCGGCTGGGAGGGGAGTTGGATCTGTTGGACTCGCCGGGCATCATTCCGCCCTCTCTGCCGGATCAGCAGGCGGCCTCTCTGTTGGCCATCTGCGATGACATCGGCGCAGCCGCCTACGATCCCGAACGGGTGGCGGCCCACTTTTTGGATCAGGTGCTGAAGGTGCAGCCCCAAGCCCAAGCGCTCCTACAAAAGCGCTACGGCTGGACGGATGCGATCCCTCTCGGCAACGTAGCCGTGCAAGAGCTGGCCGAGCGACGCTATCAGGGGAATCCCGAACGAGCGGCGCGGCAAATTCTCAACGACTATCGCAAGGGCTTGCTGGGGCCACTGGTCTTGGAACTCCCTCCCGATACCTGAGCCGCCCAAAAGAAAGTCACGTGGGGCCGCCAGGGGGCATTGACTTTATCTGGAAACCATTCACACTTGTCCCCAGCCGGGATCCAAGCTCTGTTTCCAGGGCCGGTACACCTTGAAGTAGACAACAGAACCCACTTGCCTGGCCAAGGCTTTGGCGAAAGTGTCTCCGCCCATACAGCGCTGGCAAACGGGATGGTTCACCTGCAAGCGATGGAACCCCTGCCGCAGCACACAGGCCGGCTGGCCCCGCAAAATGTCGGCCAGGGATCTCCCCGGCGCCACCTGCCCCAGTGGGATTCGCCCTTCGTAGTCTTTGCAGCAAGGCACCACCGTACCGTCGTAGAGGATCCCCGCCTGAGCAGAAGCCCCATTGCAGTATCCCCAACGGGCTGGGATCACCCGGTTTGTTTCCACATTGCCCCAACTGTCCAACGGGAACGTTTCCAAAACCAAGCGCGGATGGATGGGGATCTGCTGCCAGCGGCCCGCTCGATAAGTGGCAATCTGGGCGTCCACCCAATCGGGAGCCGGTGCATCAGGGATCCCTTGCAAAGCTCGTCTGGCCCAAGCCGAGAGCTGAGCGCGCATCTGCTGGGCAGAATCGATCACCGAAAGAGCCTTGTGCGGCACCAAAAAAGGGTGGGGGCTGGTATCCAGGAACTTGAGATGCACCCGCGTAGGGCTGGTCGAGCGCAAATGCGTCTGCAGAAACTGGGTGATCCCGGCAAAGTAGCGCTCCGGCGTCAGGCGGGTCGGTGCTCCGCGGATGCTGAAGGTAGCCGGATCGGGAGTTTGCAGAGAGAGCGTCAACTTCGTCAGCCGGCTGCGGCTCAGCTTTTCAACGTGCTCCGGCCAGAGGGCGAAGGTGCTACCGTTGCTGGTCAAGTGCAGGCGGAGACCAAGCTCAGCGGCCCTGTGAATGCCCTCAAAAAGGTGTGGGTAGAGCAACGGCTCCCCCATCAGGTGAAAAGCAATCACGCGGGCTAGCCCTGTTGCCGCTACCTCTGCCAAAATCTGCTCCAGCAGCGCGGGATCCATATGCCCCCGCCGCCGTTGCATGATCGCATCTGGACAAAACTCACACTTAAAGTTGCAAACGTTGGTTACCTCGATGTGTAGTCGCTCCAGTGGGGAAACAGCAGCAGGCATAGAGAAAACCTGGGCGGAAGCAGGCTGAGGACAAATGGCGGATCCCCCACTGGCGCTAGGTAGTGATACGCTGTTGAGAAGGTTAGATCCAGATTGGAGCCATTGTAATGCTGAAGTGTACCACCCGCCACGTTCACATCTTTGCCGGCGAGGTTACTGCCGACAACAACTTTGTGCCCCGCGACGATCTGCTCACCCTCGATGTGGATCCGGATAACGAGCTGGTCTGGAACGATGCCGCCCTGCAAAAGGTCTATGCCCGCTTTGAGGAATTGGTGGAAGAGTACAGGGGCCGGGATCTGACCGAGTACAACCTACGGCGCATCGGGTCTGACCTGGAACACTTCATTCGCTCTCTCCTCAAGCAGGGGGAGATTGCCTACAACCTGCAGGGGCGTACTCCCAACTACAGCATGGGCTTCCCCCAGATCCCTGCCGAAGGGATCGTCGGCCAGTACATCCCCAAAGGCTAGCCCTCTTCGCCCTTCTGGACAGATCTAGCCCATTTGAGTCTGTAGCCCAACTTACTTGTTGTCGGAGCACCGATCCATGTCTGGAGAACCCACCCCTCAAGAGATCACTGGCGAAAAGTCGGCCCCTGTCGAGGTCGCTAATCCTGCTACTGAGGCGACTGGCTCCGCCAAAGCCGCCGCGAAAAAACCGGCCAAGGAAGAGAAGCCTTTTGAGCAACTGATTGCAGAAGACGTGATCCCAGCAACCATCGCCGCTTTTGAGAAACGCGGCGTCAACGATCTGCAACTGCGGCTGGAGGGCAAGACGCTGGTCGGCTCATTTGCCGGCGGCAAGAAGCAGTTTAGCGTCCTCTTTGCTGAGGGATCCCTCAACGGGCCCAAGTTCTTCCGCTGTGCTGTTGAAGGATCCCCGGCCAGCACCCTCGAGTCTTTTATGATCGACGAGCGCCGCGTCGACGTGAACCTGTTTGTTTTCTATCTGGTGCAGCGCCTCTACGCCCAGCAGTGGTATTGAGGGATCCAAGCTCCTAGATAGCCCAGCCAAATCGCGCCTGTTCTGCCAGAAGGGATCCCTATTCGGGGATCCCTTTTCGCTGAGGCGGGGGATGGGCTAGCGAAGCCAAAAGAGATTATCTTTTGTGAAGAAAAGTAAGGCGGTGCTACGGGAGATCTCGAAATGTACATCGTGCAGATTGCGTCGGAATGTGCCCCCGTCATTAAGGCGGGTGGGCTAGGGGATGTGGTGTACGGCCTCAGCCGGGAGCTAGAAGTGCGGGGGCACTGTGTCGAGCTGGTTTTGCCCAAGTACGACACCATGCGCTACGACCAGATCTGGGGCTTGCACGATGCCTACCGCGACCTCTGGGTGCCCTGGTATGGGGGAGCCATCCACTGCTCGGTGTACTGCGGCTGGGTACATGGCCGCCTTTGCTTTTTTATTGAGCCCCACTCCGGCGACAACTTCTTCAATCGCGGCTGCTACTATGGTTGCCCAGACGACAACATGCGCTTTGCTTTTTTCAGCAAGGCAGCTTTGGAGTTTCTCCTCAAAAGCAACAAGCGCCCCGACATCATCCACTGTCACGACTGGCAGACAGGACTGGTGCCGGTACTGCTCTTTGAGATCTACAAGTACCACGGCATGGAAAACCAGCGGGTATGCTACACCATCCACAACTTCAAGCACCAGGGCTTTGGCGGCCCGGAAATTCTTTGGGCCACTGGCCTCAATCGGGAGCCCTATTACTTCCACTACGATCGTCTGCGAGATAACTTTAACCCCTTTGCCCTCAACTTTATGAAGGGCGGGATCGTCTTTTCCAACTTTGTCACCACGGTTTCTCCCAACCACGCCCTGGAAGTGCGATTTGGCGATTACGGCTATGGGCTGGGTCACACGCTTTATTTACACCAGCACAAGTTTCGCGGCGTCCTGAACGGCATCGATTACGATATTTGGAACCCTGAGATCGACCGCTTTATTCCTTTTCGCTACACAGCGCAAACTTTGGAAAACAAGGCCAAAAACAAAAGAGCCCTGCGGGAACGGCTGCTGTTGCAAGATGTCGAAAAGCCGATTGTGGCCTATATCGGACGCCTCGATGAACAGAAAGGCGTGCATCTGGTGCACCACGCCATCTACCGCTCCCTGTTCAAAAATGCCCAGTTTGTTCTCCTGGGATCCGCCACGGAGCCGGGGATCGGCGCCTGGTTTGCCCATGAGAAACGCTACCTCAACGACAACCCCGACGTTCACATCGAGCTGGGTTTCAACGAAGAACTTTCCCACCTCATCTATGCAGGGGCAGACATCCTGGTGGTGCCCAGCCACTACGAGCCCTGCGGCCTCACCCAGATGATCGGCCTCAAGTACGGCACAGTTCCGGTGGTGAGGGGCGTGGGCGGCCTGGTGGATACCGTTTTTGACCGCGACTACGACAGTTGCAAATTGCCTGAGCAACGCAATGGCTACGTGTTCTACCACACGGATCACGCAGCCCTAGAGTCGGCGTTGGATCGGGCCATCGACCTGTGGTACACCGCCCCCGACCAGTTTCGCCAACTGCAGATCCAGGGCATGAGCTACGACTACTCCTGGAACTACCCCGGCAAAGAATACCTGGAGATCTACGACCAAATTCGCCACCGCTGGTCCTGACCAACATCCCCCCGGCGGCCACCAGCGATCCCCAGCGATCCCAGCCCTTGACCGCGAGGGGGAAATGCTGGACGATAGGTAGCAATGCTGCTCTTAACCTTCCCTACAGATTGATTGCTGGGGAAGGAAGGCTTGCTCCCTTATCTTCTCCCACCTGAGGATCCCTAGCCGCCATGATAGGCTATCTTGCCTTGGTACTCCACGCACACCTGCCCTTTGTGCGCCACCCCGAGCAGGACTTTGTGCTGGAAGAAGAGTGGCTCTACGAAGCCATCACCGAGACCTATGTCCCGCTGCTGCACATGTTCGAGGGGCTGCGGCGAGATGGCATCGACTTTCGCTTCACCATGTCTCTGACGCCGCCGCTGGTGTCGATGCTGCGGGATCCCTTGCTGCAGGAGCGCTACGACCACTATCTAACCAAGTTGGAAGAGCTGGCCCAACTGGAGTACGACAAGAACGCCACCAACGGCCACATTCGCTACCTAGCCGAGCACTACATCAAGCAATTTGCCATGGTCCGCGATCTCTGGGAGCGCTACGACCGGGATCTGGTGCGGGCCTTCAAACAGTTTCAGGACAGCGGCAACTTGGAGATCATTACCTGTGGCGCCACCCACGGCTACCTGCCCCTGATGCAGATGTACCCGCAGGCGGTTTGGGCGCAGCTGATTGTGGCCTGCGAGCACTACAACGAGCACTTTGGCCAATGGCCGCGGGGGATCTGGCTGCCGGAATGCGCCTACTACCAAGGGCTGGAGCGGATGATCGCCGATGCCGGCCTGCGCTACATGATCACCGACGCCCACGGCCTGCTCTACGCCAAGCCACGGCCCCGCTACGGCATGTACGCCCCCATCTTTACCGAGACCGGTGTTGCCGTCTTCGGTCGGGATCACGAGTCTTCCCAACAGGTGTGGTCGGCGGAGGTGGGCTACCCCGGGGATCCCGTCTATCGCGAGTTCTACAAAGACCTGGGGTATGAGGCCGACTACGAATACATCAAGCCCTACATCATGCCCAACGGCCAGCGGAAAAACACCGGCATCAAGTACCACCGCATCACGGGGCGGAACCTAGATCTAGGGCAGAAGGAACTCTACGATCCCTACTGGGCCAGGGAGAAGGCGGCAGAACATGCGGGCAACTTCATGTTCAACCGCCAGCGACAGATCGAATATCTGCACAGCGTCATGGGGCGCCCGCCGCTGGTGGTGGCTCCCTACGATGCTGAGCTGTTCGGCCATTGGTGGTACGAGGGCCCCTGGTTTTTGGATTTTCTCATTCGCAAGAGCTACTTCGACCAAACCACCTATCGCATGACCCACCTGGCGGAGTACTTGCGGGAGAACCCCACCCAACAGGTGTGCAAACCGGCCCAATCCAGTTGGGGGGCGCGCGGCTTCCACGAGTACTGGCTCAACCCCACCAACGCCTGGATCTATCCCCACTTGCACAAGGCCACCGAGCGGATGATCGAGCTGAGCCGCCGTGAGCCCGCCGATGACCTGGAGTGGCGAGCCCTGAACCAGGCGGCGCGGGAAGTGCTGTTGGCCCAATCTTCCGACTGGGCCTTCATCATGCGCACGGGGACGATGGTTCCCTATGCCGTACGCCGCACCAAGTCCCACCTGCTGCGCTTCAATCACCTCTACGAGAAGATCCAAGCCGGCCAGTTGCGGCGAGAAAAAGCCACCCCCGAAGACGAGCAGTGGCTGGCCAAGGTGGAATACATGGACAACATCTTCCCCAACATCAACTACCGAGTTTACCGGCCCCTCTGAATGTCCCCTGTATTTCTCGGGATCGATCTGGGCACTTCGGGGATGCGGGTGGTGGCCCTCTCCGAGACAGGGGAGGTGGTGGTCAAAAGCGAGCGCTCCTGGGATCCCCCGGAAACCAATCCAGGCCGCTGGCTGCGCACCCTGAAGGCGCTGCTGGGCCACCTCAAAGCTCAACTGGGGGATCGCTACGCCATTGTTGCCCTGAGTGCCTGCAGCACCTCGGGTACAGTGCTGCCGGTGGACGGGCGGGGCATGCCGCTGGATCAAGCCTGGCTGTATTCCGACCTGCGGGGCCAGGCCCAGGCCCAGCGCCTGGGGATCCCTGCCAGTTGGGGGCTCGGCCGCTGGCTGTGGTGGGCAGAGGCCCATCCCGACCAATACCGGGACAGCTACCTGGCCCATCCGGCGGACTTTCTCCTCAGCCAACTGGGGGGCCGCCGGCGGGTAACCGATCACACCCATGCCCTCAAGAGCGGCTTTGACCTGGAAACCTACACCTGGCCGCGGGAGCGGCTATCTCAGCAGGGCCTTGATCCCAAGCGCTTTCCTGAGGTGGTGGCGCCAGGAACAGTTCTGGGAACGGTGCGGCCTGAGTGGGAGCTGGGGCCAGAAGTGCTGATTGCTGCCGGGATCACCGATGGCTGCGCCGGGCAACTGGCAGCAGGAGCTACTCGCTTGGGGCAGGTTTCCACCAGCCTGGGCACAACTCTTATCTTCAAGGCCAACAGCCCTGACCCTGTGCAAACGCCGAGTATCTATTCTCATCTGCACCCCGACCGCAGCGGTTGGTGGCCGGGGGCGGCCTCCTTTTGCGGCGGCGGCGTCCTGCCCCACTTCTTTCCCGGCGGCGACTTTGCTGCCTTGGATCGGCAGGCGGAGGCCCATCTGCCCACGGGCCTAGTCAGCTATCCTCTCTGCCGGCCCGGCGAGCGTTTTCCCATCCTGGATAGCGAATTTGCCGGCTTCTTGCCCCAGGCGGAAGTGGGATCCCTTCGCTTTTATGCAGCTCTTTTGGAAGGGGTGGCGATGGTGGAGCGGCTGGGGCTGGAAACCTTGATTGCCCACGGGATCCCAGTGCAAGAGCCGCTATTAACCACTGGCGGCGGCTGCAAAAGCCCCCTCTGGCTGCGCCTGCGGGCCAGCATCCTCGCCCGCCCCCTGGCAGTGGTCAGGCACCCGGAGCCGGCGGTAGGGGCAGCCATCCTGGCCGCCTCAGCCTATTGGTGCTGTTCGGTGCAGCAGGCTGCCGATCGCTTGGTACAGGTGGAACGCCTCATCCAGCCGGATTCCGAGTGGGTCAAGGCTTATGCCGAGATCTACTCGGAGTTCCGTAGCCGCCTTTTCTAGGGAGTTTCCAATTTCTTTTCTTTATCTTTTCCAATTTCTAGGGATCCCCCGAAGAGCTAACCGCTCGCCTCCCCTCTCCCACTGGGAGAGGGGCCAGGGGTGAGGGAAGTTGGATCCCCCCGAAGGGGAACC
>NZ_JANSJH010000109.1:0-7925 GCF_047462495.1 Synechococcus sp. H55.2
CTACGCAACGCTGTCGCGAACGCGCCGCTCTAACTCCCCTCTCCCTGAGGGAGAGGGGCTGGGGGTGAGGGTGACCTCAGGGAGAGGGGCTGGGGGTGAGGGCAGCGGCGCGGAGCGCTTGGGCTGGCGGCAAAGTGTCTTCATCCGTATTTGGCCGAGCTGAGCAGTGTGACCTGCTGGATCGGCACAGCCGTGCAAGCGTTGCCGGACAGTTGCGGGCACCTACGCCGATTGCAGGCGCAGGTGCTGCACCAGAGCTTGTAATCCCAACAGATAGCTTTGCGCCCCAAAACCGCTGATTTGCCCAACCGCTACGGCGGCAATGTAGGAGTGCTGCCGGAAGGACTCGCGGCGGTGGATGTTGCTCAGGTGAACTTCCACGGTGGGCAGTCCCACGGCGGCAATGGCATCTCGGAGGGCAATGCTGGTGTGGGTGTAGGCGCCGGGGTTGATCAAAATACCGGCATGGCGCTGGCGCGCGTGGTGAATGGCATCGATGAGCACCCCTTCATGGTTGGACTGCAGAATTTCCAATCTTGCCCCCAGCCTTTCTGCCTGCTGATGCAGAGCCTGATCGAGCTGCTCCAAGGATACCGAGCCGTAAATGCCCACCTCGCGCACTCCCAGCAGGTTGAGGTTGGGGCCGTGCAACACCAGCAGGCTCAGGGTCTCGCCGCCGGTGGCAATGGCAGTCGGATTAACGACGACGATGGGATCCATTTTCTACCGGAATGGGTGCCGGTTGGGGCTGAGGATGGCCTAGCAGGGTATCGATCACCCGTTCTACCCATTCGCGGAGCTTTTCCAGGACTTTTTCTACCCAATCCATCCGACCTGCCTCTTGCGGTTTTACCAAGGTAGCCTACTCATTGGACTTCTATGATAGCGTTTCTTGCCGAGGGGTGCAGGGTTAGCCTTTTTCCCAACAGGGATCCCTCGCCTCAGCCAGACCAGTTCTTCAGCATCTGGCTGAGGGTTCTGCAGATGATCCGCAGAGTCATGGATCGCAGCAGGATCCCCATCTGCAGGTCTGTTCCTGGCAGCTCAAACCGCTCCACCTGGCCGGCCACCGTCAACGTTAGGGTGGACTCCCGTTGCAAGAACAGGGCACCGTCGGGGTTGAGCTGCCGCTTCAGGGTTTGCAGCTCTTTATCGGAGGGATCCCGCAGCACCACCAAGTCGCTGCCTTCGTAGGCCAAGCCCTCCCGCTCCAGGGTCTCTTCGTCGGCTTCTGCCAACAGCAGATCCAGGTGGGGATGGCGCAGCAGGGTTTTCACCTGGCGAAAGAGGCTGCCGTTCAGGGGCCTAAAGCTGTGGTTCAGCAGCACGCCCTCCCGACAGACGCATCCTACCCATCTGCCGGGACGGTGGGACAGAATGTGCTCCACCAGGGTGTGCGCCTCGGCCAAGGTAAGGCGGTTGAAGGTCAAAATTGGGATGCGGGCCGTCTTGGGGAACAGGTGGTCGAGGATCGCCCCTGGCACATCCACGCCCGTGCCCATCGCCGGCTTTTGGTGCATGAGCACACCCGGTGCGGCATTGATCTCGATAATGCCCAGGGATCCCTCTTTCCAGGAGCGCTCTAGGCTGGTGGCGATGACATCGATGCCCAAGCACACCAGCGAGAACTGCTGGGCAATGGTTTGGGCCAAAACCACGTTGTCGGGATGGACGGTGGCCGTGACATCGCGGCTCACCCCCCCCGCCGAAAGATTGGACACCTTGCGCAGGTAGACCGTCCGCCCCGGTTCCAGCACGCTGTCCGCCGTCAGGCCCTGCTCCGCCAGAAAGCGCTCCATCGCCTCGTCCCACTGGATCGGCCCCAGCGGAGAAGTGGGGGTATCCCAGCGGGCGGGATCCCGGTTGGCCTGCTCGATCAGTTGCCCAATGCTGCTGTGGCCATCGCCGGTTACCGAGGCCGGGCGTCGTTCTGTGGCCGCCACAAAGCGCCCGCCCACACACAACAGGCGAAAATCGCTGCCCTGCAGATGCTTTTCCAGGATCAGCCGGATCGGCTGCTCAGGGGGAATGGCTGCCACCGCTGCACTGTAGGCAAAGGCCAATTCTTCTGGGGTTTGAATGCCTGCTGTCACCCCGATCCCCTTGTGGCCGGCCACCGGCTTGAGCACCACCGGATAGCCGATTTCCTGCGCCAATGGCAAAGCCTCTGCCAAAGAAGTAACCACCTCCCCCTGGGGCACGGGGAACCCTTGCGCCGCCAGAAAGGCCTTGCAATCGTCTTTGCGGGTGGTGAAGTCAGAGTCGAGATGGCTGTCGCAGTGAAAGGTGGTGGCCACCCCTCGCACTTGGTTGCGCCCATAGCCATACTGCATGACCCCTTCATCCCACAGGTAGCAGGCAGGGATCCCGCGTTCGTGCGCAGCCCGCAAGAGGGCATAGACCGTCGGCCCGCCGTACACCGAGTCGCGAAACAGTTGCTGCAGGCGACGCATCTCCCCCTCAACGTCGAAGGGCTCCCCCTGGGCGATGGCCTCCAGCCAATCCCAGGCAAAATAGACCGCAGCACGAGTGGTACGCCCGTGCAAGGTCTGCACCGCAATGCGCACGTACTCTGGAAACGGGTGACAGCTCCACCGCTGCAAGTGCAGATCCATCTGCAGCCGGTTCACCTCCGCCACCAGCCGAGCAAACAAATGGGCATAGGAAGGATAGGATCCCTCCTGCAAGGAGGGAAAATAGGAGCAGACCTTGGACAGGTAGGCCTCAATAGGCAGCGGCTGGGGGCACTGGGTGAGGGCAAAGTCGAAGGTGAAAGCGGCTGTATCCAGGTAGGGGTTGGGGCCGAGATAATGCTTCAGGTTGAAAATGTCGAAAGCATCCGACTCGCGCGCGTTGATGCGGGGCACGCCCGCCGCCTCCTGCAAAACCATAGCCGGCCTCAAGGGAAAAAGAACACCAGCCTCAGCTCCGGGAAAACCTGACCCTCCCGGCTTAGGCCGCTTCCATTATTCCCGATCCAACCCCCCTCCCCGCAGCACAAGGGATCCCGTGCAGCCTTTCGTCATGCCGCTCCCCAACCCCCCTCTCCCAGAGGGAGAGGGGCTGGGGGTGAGGGAAGCGGCTTGGATTGACACTCCCTCCGACTGAAGTCGGGGGATTCTTACGCAGTCCACAAACGGACTCGCAAAGGCGTTGTCAAGACGCCCCTAGACAGTCACTTGAGGCAAAACCTCAAGATTCTGCTTACTTTTCGTTCCTTCTCGTTCCCCAATGCACGGATCGGGTTTTTCACCGTAGTAGGTGCTTGGGAACGATAAGTTGACGAGCATTATTAGTAGTAGAGCAACTAAACTTGCCTACGGGCTTCTCGTCCCCGCGCTAAAGTGCGGGGCTACCAAGCTGTCCTGATGTGTCTTCATTGGGTTTGAGATATAGCTTTTTCCGAACTTTATGGGAGCTCTGTAGCCAAGCGGGAGCCTTACCTACGCAAGAGATCGATCCACATGACTGCAGCAGATAACGCCGGAAAAAGCTGCAGGTAACCGCCCGCCAGCCCTTAAATCCCCTCCCCTTTGCTTGTGGCAGCGCAGAGGGGTAGGGAGGTGTCTCAGACTTATTCGGAATTAGCAACGACCAACCTGCCCATCCGACTAATGAAGGGCGCTCAGGAGCACAACATCCGCAACCAACAGCGCCCCGGCAAAGGCCAGCAGGCTGCGCACGATCTGGCGCTCTTGCTTAGAACGATGGGATCCACCGATGCGGAGCCATTTCAGAGAGGGGGAAAGGCGATACAGCATAGGAAAGCCAGCAGAAGCCTAAAGCCATCATGCCCTATTCTGTGAGCCAGGCGGTTCCCCACGCTGGGGGGGAGAAACGGCTGGCCCTGGGGTGCAATTCCCTCTAGAGTGAGGGTTAGTCCTTTGCCCCTGTCTATGACCCCTCCTCTCGCCCAAGCCGAAACGGTTTTGCACAGTTGCTGGGATCACTGGCAATCTCTGGCCAGGCGTCAGGATGTGCAGCCGGAGTTGAGAGCTTTATCAGCTTTGCGCAAGCGCCTCACCGCCCGCCTGTTTGCCATTGCGGTGTTCGGGCTGGTCAACCGCGGCAAGTCAGCCGTTCTGAATGCCCTGATCGGCGAGGCGCGGCTGGAGGTAGGGCCCCTGAATGGGGTCACCCAACGGCCCCAATCTCTGCTGTGGCAACCGGATCCGGAGATCCCTTGGCGGGTGAGGCTGGTGGATACTCCGGGTTTGAACGAAGTAGAAGGCGCAGCCCGCGAACAGTTGGCCTGGGACGTGGCCCGCTCGGCAGATTTGATCTTGTTTGTCATCGCCACCGACCTAACCCAGTTGGAATACCAAGCCCTGTTGGAGCTGCGCACCCTGCACAAGCCCATCCTGCTGGTGTTGAACAAGTGCGATCTCTATTCAGAAGCCGAATTGCAGGCGATTCGCGCCCAGATCAGCCGCCACCTGGGCTGGGTGTCGCCGCAGGAGATCCTGACCGTCGCCGCTTGCCCAAAACCTCTGAAAGTGCGCACCCACTGGCCGGATGGCCGCATCACCCTGGAGTGGGAACGGCCCGCACCCCAAATTGAGACTCTGCGGGGGCGCATTGTGGAGATTTTGCAAACGGAGGCGGGCTCCCTCCTGGCCTTGAACGTCTTGAGGCGGCTGGATTGGGTTCAGGCCCAGATTCTGGAAAAACAATGGCAGCATCACGCCCGCTTTGTAGAGCAATGGGGCAAGGTTGTTGCCCTCGGCAAGGGGATCGCGGTGGGCCTGGCGCCGCTGGGGTGGGATTTGCTGCTGGCCCCGCTGCTGGATGGCCTGTGGCTGTTGGGCTTGGGGGTACGCTTGCATCTGCCCTGGGAAGCCCTATGGAAGGCGCTGGTCTCTTTTCGCGAAGGGCTGGGGCGACCGCTGCTGCTCAATGGGGCGCTGCTGCTGTGCGCCGAAGGGATGAGCTCCTGGCTGTGGGGAGACTGGGGCAACGGCCTTTTGCCGGGTTTGGTGGCGGGGGCAAGTTTATACCGCCTGGGATCCCTGGCGCCGCAGGCGCTCAGCCGGTTTGCGGCCCAAGCCTTCGGTCTAGGGGCAGGTCTTCATGCCCTGCTCGGACGGGAAAAGCCGGCTACGACAGACGGCGCACCGCCTTTGCCCAGTTCTCTCGCCTAGTTCTGCACCATTTCAGCAGCGTGGTAGGAGCTGCGCACCAATGGCCCGGAGCGCACCTGGCGAAACCCCATCTCACGGGCGATCTGGCCCAGCTCGGCAAACTCCTCCGGCGTCCAGTAGCGCTCCACAGGGCGGTGGGCCAAGGAAGGCTGCAAATATTGCCCCAGGGTGAGCCGGTCGCACCCCACCGCCAGCAGATCCCGGAAGGTTTCCAGCACTTCTGCGCGGGTTTCCCCATGCCCCAGCATCAGGCCGGACTTGGTGGGCAGGCCGGGATCCAGCTCCTTCACCGTTCGCAAAACCCGCAAGGATAGGTCGTAGCCGGAGCTGCGCCGCACCGCCTGCGACAGCCGCCGCACGGTTTCGATGTTGTGGTTGTAGCAGACGGGCTGAGCGGCCACCACACGGGCAATGCAGTCGCGATCGCCGCGAAAGTCGGGGGTGAGCACCTCGATCTGGATCCCAGGGCAGCGCCGCCGGATCGCCTGCATCACCTCCACGAAGCGACCGGATCCCTGGTCGGGCAGGTCGTCGCGGGCTACCGAGGTGAGCACCACATAGCGGAGACCCAGCAGCTCAACCGCCTCGGCCACCTTTTCCGGCTCTGCGGGATCCAACGGTGCAGGCCGCCCACCGGCCACCTGACAAAACGAACAGGCGCGGGTGCAGATCCCGCCCATGAGCAGAAAGGTGGCGGTCTTTTGGCTGTAGCACTCCGCCCGATTGGGACAGCGCCCCTCTTCGCAGATGGTGTGCAGGCCCCGCTGCTTGACCACCTGCTGCACCGCCGAGATATCGCTGGCCTTGCCGATGGAACGCTTGACCCAACTGGGAAGAGGGCTGACAGACATGAGAAAACCGTTGACTGGGGCTAAGTACCTGGAGAAAGCGTCCCTCTCCAACCCAAGGAGAGGGAGACAGCGTCTATTTTGACATGGACGCCTTCTCTGGCAACTGCCTCTGCCCAAAGCGGGTCAGGCTACCTGAGGGGCGGTCAGCATCTGGTTGACGATGCGCTGCACAATCTGAAAGCCGGTCACCGCCTGCCAACCCAAGATCGCCAAAATCACCGCGTTAAGCATCAGGTGAACATTGCGGGCCCAAACCTTCTGGCCATCCTTCATCAGCGGCGCCAAAGCCGCCGAGCTGGCCACCAAGGCGACAATGCCCAAGCCGGCCAGCAGGTGAGGCCCGACAAACAGCTTGCCGTTGTTGAGGTAGGTGACCCCCATGCCGCCCAGGGCTCCGAACACCATGAACACCAGAAACAGGGATCCGGCCAGGAAGTGCCGCTGAGCAAACTTCCCTTTGATCAGCTCCTTGCGTTCTTCTGCCGAGGCGGTGCGCACCCGCCGCGCCTGTAGCCCCAGGTAGAGGGCATACAGAGCCAGGGCAAAGGCCAAAATCATCAGCACAGGGTGAAAAAAAGGCAGTGCCAATTCCAACCAGCGGGGAAGTTGAAGGCTGCTCATAGGGATCGCGCAACGAAGAGGAAGCTGCTTCTAAATTAACATAAATTTAAATTAACCGAAAGCCAATTCCCTTGCTGCTGCAACGAGGGCGCGCATGGGCTCCAGCAGTTGGGGCGCCATCTGGGTGAGGTCTTGATACAGGCAAATTTGCTGTTGGCAGCGGGCTAGGTTATGGGCTTTGCGACTTGGGTACCGCTGCGGATCCCAATTCCAGTAGCAGTCCTCGAACCAATCCTGCAGAAAGCGGATCCCCAATTCCAGGGTAATCAGTTGGATCCCTTGGATGATGAGTTCTGGTTGTAGGGTGTGCAGGTTGCCGGTTTGGGCATAGCCCCGCAACCCCGCCAGGATCGCCTTGGGCTGAAAGGTATTGCCTCGTTTACCCCAGGAGCGCAAAGCATCTCCCAGTTCAACGTAGAGGTTGTGATACATAAAGGTGTCCAGATCCACCAGACCCACAAATCGCCCCTGCTCGTCGAACAAAAAGTTGTTGAACTTGAGATCGCCATGGATGATCTGCGTTGGGATCCCTGAGGGCAGCAAAAGGTGCGGCACAGTTTCGATTAAAAATTGCCATTCTGCTCGCACTTCTGGCGCCGGGTCGCGCTGGCGGAGCTGTTGCCAAAGGTGGGCCGTGTCGTGAAAATGCGGGATCTGGAAGCGAAAGCGATATTGCCACTGGGCCAAGAGCCGGTGCAAGCGTCCAACGGCTGCCCCTGCCTCTTCCAGGTAACTCCCATCGGGCGGGGTTGAATGCGAGGATCCCGGCAGACACTCCATAACCCGCCACAGCCCTTCTGCCCAGCTCAAATGCAGGGATCCATCCCGAGCGCGGCGAAATTGGGGCACGGGGAAGCCTTGTTGCCTTAGCCATTGGCCGACGGCTTGACCGTCTTCGGTGGCAGCAGGATCCAAACGGGGATGAAGACGCTGGGCAATGAAGGATCCCTCAGAGGTATTGAGTTTCCAGGTCTGGTGAATGAGGCCCACTCGGATGGCTTCGGGTGGATCCGGATCCCCCAGTTGAAAGTGCTGGACAAGGGGATCCAGCCAAGTCAAGTCAAGCATAGGCCAGGAAAAATTAAAGTTCTATGGAAGTTGGTCGGCGTTGGGGCATTTGCCCTCCTCAATAAGTAGGGTAAGCCGTTCGGGTTGTGCAGCTTTTTTTCGACTAAACCTGCTACAGTCGCAGCCTTTTTGCCGGTCAGAACCCTCTGCCCAATTGACCGCGAACTCAGGTGTCGTTCTAGCAAACCTGTGAAAGAGACCTATTTGCTACCTTAATGAAGGTTGCTGGCCGGACAATCGTCAG
>NZ_JANSJH010000110.1:0-7872 GCF_047462495.1 Synechococcus sp. H55.2
TCTGGGAAGTGGATAAAGCGGGGACTGTGCCAAACAGCCAAAGGGTGGTTAGTGAACGCTGATGCTAACGCTGCGGCTAACCTACTGAAAAAAGTAAGCAGAACTTTGGGGCTTTGCCTCGAGGGACTGTCTAAGGGCGGTTTGACAACACCTTTACAAGTCCGTTTGTGGGCTACTTAAGAATCTCCCGACTTCAGTCGAGGGAGTGTCAACTAGCTGTGCTCGGTGGCGGATTAGGAGCGGCAAAGCTACTCCCTTCTGGAAAAGGGGAGTGTCCTGCGTCCATCTGAATGAGCATTTTAAGATGACATAACTGCATAATAGGTAACAAACGGTAGCACACATTACAAAAGATCTGGAGGCGACACCCCTATATTGGCCTGCGTTAAGGGCTTGAGCATGGACGCACCCTTCCCCGCTTGGCTGTCGGGATCCCTGAGGCGCCCAAGCTTTGCAGCCCAAGCAACAAATTCCTCGACTTTCTCCACCGTCGCTTTGCCCAGGAGGAGTAAACCAACTTCAGATGAGAATCAGCAATGGATAACGTGCGTAGCCTCTGTCCCTACTGTGGGGTTGGTTGTGGCCTGGAAATTCTGGCTGGCGGCACAAGAATTCGCGGGGATCGGTCTCATCCCTCCAGTCAAGGCATGGTTTGTGTTAAGGGTGCCACTCTTCTCGAAACCCTTGATCACAACCGTGCCACCGTGCCTCTTTATCGCTCCAGCCTCCGCGATGATTTTCAGCCGATTAGCTGGGATCAAGCGCTGGATTTGATCGTGGAGCGCATTCGCCAGAGTCGCCCCGAGCGAATTGCGATCTATGGTTCAGGGCAGTTGCATACTGAAGATTATTACGTTGCTCAAAAGCTACTCAAGGGCTGCCTGGGCAGTAATAACTTTGACAGCAACTCGCGCCTTTGCATGTCCTCTGCCGTGGAGGGCTACTGCCAAAGCTTGGGTTCAGATGGCCCTCCCTGTAGCTACTCTGACCTCGATAGCTGCGAGCTTGCCTTTTTGATCGGCACCAACACCGCTGAGTGCCACCCAATTTTGTTCAATCGCCTGCGCAAGCGCCACAAGAGTGACCCGAGTTTGAAGGTGGTGGTTGTGGATCCCCGCCGTACCGAGACGGCTGAGGGTGCAGATCTGTATCTTGGGATTGCTCCGGGCAGCGACATTGATTTGCTCAATGGTATCGCCCACCTACTCATTCAATGGGGGGCCATCAACCACGACTTCATTGCCCAACACACCGAAGGCTTTGAGACCTATGCGGCTCTGGTGGCCGAGTACACTCCTGCGCGTGTGGCTAGTCGCTGCGGCATAGAAATTGAGGATGTAATTGCCGTCGCTCGACTCTGGCAGCACTCCCGGAAAACCCTTTCCATGTGGTCAATGGGGCTTAACCAGTCCAGCGAAGGTACTGCCAAGGTTACAAGTCTTATCAATCTCCATTTGCTCACTGGCCAAATAGGCTTTGCGGGGGCAGGGCCGTTCTCGCTGACGGGGCAGCCTAACGCCATGGGCGGCCGAGAGGCGGGTGGCTTGGCCCACCTCTTGCCCGGCTATCGCAAGGTTACGAACCCGGAAGATCGCGCTGCTGTGGAGCAGTATTGGCAGCTTGGCCCAATCAATCCTGAGCCTGGCCTCGATGCTCTCGGGATGATTCGCGCTCTGGAGGCTGACGCCCTGGATGTTTTCTGGATTGCTGCCACCAACCCGCTGGTGAGCTTGCCCGACCTGCACCGGGTAGCAGCAGCGCTCTCGCGATCGCCTTTCACGATTGTCCAAGATGCCTACTTTCCTACCGAAACCACTGCCTACGCGCATCTGGTGCTGCCTGCTGCTCAGTGGGGTGAAAAAACGGGCACCATGACCAACTCCGAGCGCCGCGTTACCCTCTGTCCGGCGTGGCGCCATCCCCCCGGTGAAGCGCGGGCTGATTGGGAAATTTGGGCGGAAGTAGGCCGCCGTCTGGGCTTTGCCCAGGCGTTTAGCTTTGCCGATAGCGCAGCAGTTTTTGCCGAATATGTCGGTCTTACTGCTGGGCGTCCCTGTGATCTTTCTGGCCTCAGTCATGAGCTCCTGCACCAAGGCCCCCAACAGTGGCCTTATCCCCGTACTGGACCAATCGAGACCCGCAACCTCTATATCAATCACCACTTTCCAACGCCTACAGGTCGCGCTCGTTTCATCGCCAGTCATTCACACGGCCTTGCCGAACCGCCGGATCCCGACTATCCCTATGTCCTCACTACAGGACGCCTCTATGGCCATTGGCACACCCAAACCCGTACTGGCCATGTAGCCAAAATTCGAGCAATGCACCCCCAGCCTTTTCTCGAGATTCACCCCCGTGATGCTGACAGGGTAGGGCTCACCGATGGCGACTGGGTAAGGGTTGAATCACGGCGAGGCAAGGCTACCCTCCCGGTTAAAATAACTCGGGCGATCAGCCCCGGCACGGTATTTATGCCGATGCATTGGGGACCATTGTGGGGTGAAGATACCGCCTGCAATGCCCTCACTCACTCGGTTGCCTGCCCTAGCTCGAAGCAACCTGAACTTAAAGCCTGTGCCGTCAGACTTAGTCGCATCGAACCCCTGTCAATCTAAGCCCACTTTATGTCTTGGGTAACGCGATGATCTTTCAGTTCGAGCAAGACTTTGCCGATAGCCTCCGCTGCATCCCTATGGTTGTGCGCTTGAAGCTGGATCAGTGTGGCATCAAACTCAAACTACATCAGTGGCTGCGTTTTAGTCGTCAGCAGCGCCAAAGCTTGATTGACCGACCAACTGATACTGCTGCCGACCGTGCTGCCTACCGCGAGTACCTGATTCACCTTATTGAAAATGTCTGCCAAGAACAAGCTAGTGAACTGCCTGTTGATCCAAAACCGGCTTGGGAAGATGCCACCGCAATCCCTGCCAGCGTCCTTGAGCAAGCAGCAGCCAGGGGGGTTGTGCTGACCCTTGAGCTGTGGCAAAAGCTAACGCCCTTGCAGCGCTTTGCCCTCATTAAGCTTAGTTGCTCCAAGCACGAAAACCGTAACTTTGTACCTGCCTTTCAGGAATTCTCCTCACCCTGGAGCCAAGATAAGCGCTGCTAGGGTAGGTGCAGCTCATACTCGGACACTCCATTCGTTGGCCTTACTTTCAGCGCTTATGATCAGCGTCCAAGAAGCTGAAGCCGTTATCAAAGCCCAGTGGCTGCCACCTAGAACCGAGTCGATCCCAATCGCGAAGTGCGCAGGCCGGGTTCTTGCTGAGCCGATCTATGCCGATCGTGACTACCCGCCGATTAACCGCGTCATGGTGGACGGCATTGCCATTAACTACGCTGCCTATGCCGCTGGGCAGCGCCGCTTTAGGGTTGCGGGCATGGCTGCCGCTGGGGTAAGCGCTGCCACGCTGGCCGACCCGCAGCAGTGCTTCGAAGTGATGACCGGCTGTCCCCTGCCGCTGGGTAGCGATCTTGTCGTCCCCTACGAGCAGATTAGTATCGAGCGGGGAGTCGCTACCATCACCTATGAAGTTGAGCGCAGCAGAGGTGATTTTATTCATCGACAAGGCAGCGACTGCATCGCAAGGGCACTCGTTCTCCACCCCGGCATTACCCTCAAGAGCGTTCATATCGGCATTCTAGCCTCCTTCGGCTACAGCCATGTCCAAGTCGAAGCAGCTCCCCGCATCAAACTTGTAGCCACAGGTGATGAATTGGTCTCCATCGAGCGAACCCCCACACCCTATCAACTGCGATGCTCCAACGCTTACGCCCTCAGAGCTGCTCTCCTCGCCTACGGTTACACCGAGGTCGAGATTGACCACATCCCCGATGATCCGGCTAGCATTATCGCCCACTACCAAACTAACACCCAAAGCTATGACCTCTTGATTTACACCGGCGGTATCTCGAAGGGAAAACGCGACTATTTACCTCGAATTTGGCAACATTGTGGCGTTACTGGCTATATTCACGGTGTCGCCCAAAAACCGGGCAAGCCGATGTGGTTTGGCATTGATCATCAAGCTGACACCATTGTCTGGGGGCTACCAGGCAATCCTGTCTCAGCTCTTGTGTGTCTGCATCGCTATCTGCTGAACCGCACCGTTTATTCCGGCTATCTGGGTGAGACCATTACCTTTGAGCCTAATCTCACTTTTTTTGTACCTGCCAAGCTTGGTAGCAACCAAGCCCTCACACTAATCATGCCTCAGAGCTCTGGCGACTTTGTTGCTCTGGCAACCAGCGATGGCTTTGTAGAGCTCCCCCAAGATCAAGTGGTCTTTAAGGCTGGCGAAGTCTTTTTATTCTATCCCTGGTACTAGGATGCAACTAGTTGATCAATGGAACCGCCGCATTCGCAAGCTGAGGGTCTCCCTGACCGATCAATGCAACCTGCGCTGTCGCTACTGTATGCCCCTGTATCCTGAGTTCATGGACAAAAGCAGCTATCTAAGTCCGCAGCAATACAAAGACATTATCGGTGAGCTGCTGGACTATGGCATCGAGGAAGTTCGTATCACAGGTGGCGAACCTCTGGTTCGGCGCGAGTTTGCCGAAATCATGCAGGGGCTTGCTGAGCTGAAAATTCCCTCCCTCAGCCTCACGACCAATGGAGTGCTGTTGCACCTCTACTGGGATGTCCTTAAAGCTGCCAATGCTCATAATCTTAACATCAGTCTCGACAGCCTTCAGCCTGCTACTGAAGCCTGGATCACACACCGAGACTGCCTTGCCGATATTCTTCGTAATATCCGGGAGGGTATTGCTCAGGGGTTTAGCATCAAGCTCAACACAGTTCTGATGCGAGGCGTCAACGATCATGAGCTGTTTGATTTTGTTGAATTTGCTCGCGAGACAGGTGTGACAGTTCGCTTTTTGGAGCTGATGCGGATTGGCTATGCCAACCATATTTATGATGAGCGCTACATTTCAGCACAAGAGTGTATTGCTCGCCTAAAGGAACGCTATACCCTAACCCAGCTGCCGACGGTACCTGATTCTACAGCATTCTACTTCACAGTCGATGGGGCTGCCAAAATCGGATTTATTGCCTCCGAGTCGCAACCTTTCTGCAGCACCTGCTCGCGCTGGCGCTTGACCGCCGATGGACGTCTCTTTGCTTGCCTATTTACCGAAAACGGCTTGCCAATCCGTGATGCGACACCAGCACAACGCCGACAGATTTACCAACAGCTTTTAGGGATGAAGCCAATGCGCAGGGTCGAGCAGGTTTTACATCCGATGTACAGTTTAGGGGGCTAGATCTATGGGTGAGGCTGATCGTGTATGGGCGCATCTTGATGCTCAGGGCCAACCGCAGATGGTGGATGTCAGTAACAAATCTGCATCTTTGCGAGTAGCGACAGCTCAAGCAATAGTTCAATTGCCGCCTGCTTTGAGTACATATATTGTTGGTCAAGATATTTACCTCGAGAAAGGAGTGGTGTTTCAGACAGCAGTTATCGCGGGTACTATGGCTGTTAAAAAGACTGAGCAACTGATCCCCTTTTGTCACCAGATTCCCGTCGAGAGCTGCACCTTTGATATCAAAATTGATGATCGCTTGCTTGTAACTGTTCACTGCACCGTCAAAACTAGCGCCAAAACAGGCGTTGAAATGGAGGCCCTCTGTGGTGCTTCGGTAGCGGCGCTGACGATCTACGACATGTGCAAGTCGGTGTCACCCCACATCTGTATTCGAGAGACCCGCCTAGTGACCAAGTCCGGCGGCAAAAACGCCCTCCTGGAGCGTCCTCTCTACGGTCTGGTACTTACAGGGGGACAGAGCAAGCGCATGGGCCGGGATAAGGCTCTGCTGAACCACACTGGCAAACCGTATGCTGCCTATCTCTATGAATTGCTACAACCCTACTGCCAGCGAGTTTATCTATCAGCGCGTGCCGGTCAGTGGTTGAGCACGCCACTGGAGTTGCTGCCCACGCTGCCGGATCAAGTAGAAAGCGTTGGCCCAATCAGTGGTCTGCTGACTGCCCTGAACACCCATCCCGAAGCTAACTGGTTAGTTGTTGCTTGCGATCTCCTCAATCTGCAAGCAAAGACAATCCAAAAGCTACTGGAGCACTATCAAGCTGAAACGGTTGCGACCTGTTATGCTAACCCCAAACTTGGCTTTCCAGAGGCTCTCTGTGCAATCTATACTCCTCAGGCTGCAGCAGTGCTGAGGGCTGCCTATGCAGCCGGGGTATACTGCCCTGTTAAAGTCCTTGGCGACCAACCCTGTACCCTAGTTACCCCTGACTGTGAGGCCGAACTGATGAACGTCAATACCCCAGAGGAGTATGCTGCCTTTGAACGTCTTTTAAGCCCAAGGTAATCGAAACTATGACAACTCAGTCTACCCTGACCAAAACTGTAACTATCCAGTATGTGGCGATGCTGAGGGAGCAGTCTCAACGAAGTAGAGAAGTGCTCCAAACCGATGCAGCAAGCTACCTGGAGTTGTATCAGCAGGTGAAGGCGAAGTATGGCTTCCCGCTGGCAGTGGAAGATATTAAAGTTGCTGTCAATCATGAATTTTGTGACCTAACTAGTCCGGTCGACGACCACGCCTTCGTAATTTTTATTCCGCCAGTCTGTGGAGGTTAGATGCTGCGGTTTTTGATTAGTGACACTGCTATCCAAACAACCGAGCTCAGCCGCTTACTTGCCGATAGCACAGCGGGTGCCCTCGTAACCTTCGAGGGTTGGGTACGCAATCACAACAGGGGAAGGACTGTTCTCAGCTTAGAGTACGAAGTTTATGAAATCCTCGCCGAGAAGGAGGGCGAAAGGATCCTCCGGGAGGCCTGCTCTAAGTTCAATCTCTGTGGCGCTATCGCCTGTCACCGTCAGGGCCATCTTGCGATTGGCGACATCGCAGTGTGGGTTGGTACTACCGCTGTCCATCGAGCTGCTGCCTTTGCTGGAACACGCTACATCATCAATGCCATCAAGCATCGGCTGCCAATCTGGAAAAAAGAGTACTATCGTGACGAGGAACCGCAGTGGGTTTTGTGCCAAAAAACACCCTCGCTATTCGAACAATCATTTGATGAATAATTTCTAGGCTTTCTAGGCTGGCGTTAGAGAGTGTCATTGTTTGAACCAGGAGCAGTGTGGAGATCCCTGGCATGGACTTGGCCAGGCGGTGGTTCTTCACCTGCAAATCCTCATACGCCACGACGTTGTTAGACAAAGTGCTCCGCAACGCCAGAGGCGAGCACTACGTACCGGCCCAGCTTCATGGCTCAGTCTCTACGCTGGCGCTGGACTTTCAGGTGTACCTTGCCCAACCTCTTTCTCCGTTTGTGGTAGGGGTTGGACTGCCGCTCAGCTCCCTTGACGAATGTCCTGCTCAACTTGCGTTGATGTCTTTTCAGCCGCTTCTCATTCCGGCGCAAAAACTTAGGACAATCTACCGTGTTCCCCTTCTGGTCGGAGTAGAAGTGGTGCAGCCCCAGGTCGAGACCCACCATCTGGCCGGTGTACTCGCCCTGTGCCCAGCGCTCTCTGTCGAGGCAGAACTAGGCGTAGTACCTGTCCGCTCTGCGCACCACCCGCACCCGGTTGATCTTGGAGCCGAGGATAAGCTGTCTGGCTTTGCCGTTGCAGTACAAGGCAAAGGTACCTGCCTGGTTGCCGCCGGTGAAAGCGATGGCCATCCCGTCAGGTGAAAGTTTCTACCCCGACTGCTTGTACTCAACGGATACGAATGGCCTCATTCAGAGCTTGGTACTGCCCTGGTGTTCCGTTGAGTAGCTTGGCTTCTCTCACTACAGCCTGTTAATTTAAAATGGGGTACAGATTTCAAGAGGAAGGAGAGAAAGAGATGCCAACCCATTCTTTGGATCTACGGCAAAGAGTTGT
>NZ_JANSJH010000111.1:0-7729 GCF_047462495.1 Synechococcus sp. H55.2
GGGAGTGTCAAGACCGGGCTTCCTCCTGTGATACTTTTGTAGGGACTTATTCAGCCCTTCGGGGATCCCTTCTGCCCTTGGAATTGGCCCCATGCAAGACGCAAAAGACACGCTCCGCCAGCAGCTTCTCACCCTGCAAAGTGAGGCGCTTGCCCAAGTGGAACAAGCCGCCGATCTGGAGGCTCTGGAGCAGCTCCGCATCGACTACCTGGGCAAAAAGGGCAAGCTCTCCAAGATCTTGGGAGGAATGGGGAAGCTGCCCCCAGAAGAACGGCCTGCGATTGGCGCTTTGGCCAACACCTTCAAAGAGTCTCTCCAATCCAGCCTGGAGCAGCGCAAGCAGGCCCTTGGCGAAGCTCAACTGCTGCAGCGCCTAGAAGCAGAGCGGCTGGATGTCACCATGCCGGGGCCGCGTCGGCCTCTGGGGCGGATCCACCCTTTGCAGGCCACCATCGACCGCATGCTGGATATTTTTGTGGGGATGGGCTACACGGTGGTGCACGGCCCGGAGATCGAGACGGAGTACTACAACTTCGAGGCCCTCAACACCCCTGCCGACCACCCGGCGCGGGACATGCAGGATACCCTCTACCTAGAAAAGGGCTATCTGATGCGCACCCAAACCTCTTCGGTGCAGGTGCGCTACATGGAGCAGCACCAGCCGCCGCTGCGCATTGTCCATGCCGGGCGAGTGATGCGCCGCGATACCGTCGATGCCACCCACTCTGCCGTATTTCACCAGATGGAAATTTTGGCGGTGGGCGAGAACCTCACCTTTTGCGACCTGAAGGGTACCCTCAAGGAGTTCGTCACTCGCCTGTTGGGCCAGCGAGAAACCCGCTTTCGCCCCAGCTATTTTCCCTTCACCGAGCCTTCCGCCGAGATGGACGTGCGCTTTGGCTCCAAGTGGCTGGAGATTTTCGGCTGTGGCATGGTGGATCCCAATGTGTTTCAGGCGGTGGGCTATGACCCGGAGCGCTACACCGGGTTTGCGGCAGGGATCGGCATCGAGCGAATGGCCATGCTCCTACACGGCATTCAAGATATCCGGCTGTTCTACAGCAGCGACCTGCGCTTTCTGTCCCAGTTTTAGGTTTTATCGTCATTTCAAGGCTTCGTTTGCGCCAGCGACGCGGGGCGCTATTCTCGACTCCCCTCTCCCTCAGGGAGAGGGGCTGGGGGTGAGGGGAGTGGCGAGGGACGCGTGGGAAGTGTCTTAATCTAGTTTGAAGTGGCCATAAGCGGCTGTCTGGGGGGACGTAACCCTTGCCCTAAGGTCATGCCAGACTCTCAGAAGGAGCCCCGCTAGGAAAAGGTTTGCTTATAGATCAACTGCAGTTGTTCTAGCTCGTCTTGACGAGCGGCGCGGCGCAGCAGGCGCATCTGCTCTTCGATGAGTTGGCGAGCCTCGTTACGGCTAATCGGATCAAAGACCAGCTCCTCCACGGCAGCAGGATCCCCGTTGTTATCCGGCGGCTTGAAGTAAACCCGAAAAAAGAGCCTTTGAGCATAAAGGGTGGTGAAGATGGCCTGACTTTCGTCAACCCGACACAGGCTGTAGAGCAAACCAAATGTGGGGTGATTCAGATACAACTCATTCATGCCCAATAGCGTATCACTCTTGGTGGAGAAGAGGGGCTTTCCTTCTCGTTCGGTGGCGGAGAAAGTCTCCGAAGCGATTTTGCTCCGGCTCTTAAGACCGAGAGCTGAAATTATAGGTTCCACCCAGCTTGATTTTGGTTTGGCTGTTGCAACTGGATTCGAGGTTAACAAAGTTTTTCTGGGCACAGGTCGGGCTGCTATCGCCGCTTCTGTTCCCCCACCTTTTTCTTCATGTCATCCAATTCCTTATCTACCGCTAGCCGCATCTCCAGCCGACGAAATTCTTCCTCCAATTTATCCTCCTCAAACAGCTTTTCCCAGGGGCTAACCCGCTCGGCGGCAGTTTTGGCTTGTGCGGCTTTGACTTCTTGTAGCTTGGTTTGTACCTCTTGGCGGCGCTGGGCAATTTGCGGCAGTAGAGCTTCCAGTTGCCGGATTTTCTCCTCTAGGGATTTCCCTTGGTTGAACAACCGGCTCCCTTGCTGCAGCAGTTCGGCTTCGCGTCTGCGTGCCCCTTCGGCCAGATCGGGGCGGTTGGCCTGCTCAGCTTTTTCGATGCGAAAGTGCCAGGTCTTGATCTCCTCGCCCAGCTTGGAGAGAGACTTGCTCAGGTCTTGCTTCTGAGCGCGGCTTTCCTGTAACAGGCGTCGAGTATCCTCTTCCTGCTGGCGCAACTGCTCGTCGAGGGCTTGCAACTCGATCTCGGGGTGGGCCCTGAGGAATTCCTCTAGGCGGGTTTCCAAAAATCGGATGATATCTTCGATCAATTTCACGGTCTGATCCTGCCGAGCGCTCAGTTGCGTTTAGGCTAGCGCAAGCCGGCTCGTTCCCGATAGGCCCCCGTTGGATCCCGGCCTAGGCCAGCAAATGCCCATCGGCAACTCGGATGATGCGCTGGGCGACCTGGGCCACTTTCAGGTCATGGGTAACCACGACAAGGGTAATGCCCTGGCGGTGGAGCTCGGCAAAAAGGTTGAGCACTTCCTGACCGGTGTGGCTGTCCAGGGCTCCTGTGGGCTCGTCAGCCAACAACAGTTGCGGTCGGTTGACGACGGCCCGGGCAATGGCCACCCGCTGCTGCTGGCCCCCGGAGAGCTGGGCTGGGCGCTGGTGCAGTTTGCTCCCTAAGCCCACTTGTTCTAAAGCTTGCTTGGCCCGCCGGCGCTGTTCTGGCTCCGGGATCCCGGCATAGGCCAAGGGGAGCATGACGTTTTCCAGTGCTGTCAGAACAGGCAGCAGATGAAACTGCTGGAAGACAAAGCCGATCTTTTGGTTGCGAATCCGGGCCAGCTCCCGATCCGTCAGGGTAGAGACTTCCACGCCGTCCAGCCAGTAGCGCCCTGAGCTGGGCCGATCCAAACAGCCCATGAGGTTCATCAGGGTGGACTTGCCGGAGCCCGAGGGCCCCATGATGGCGCAATACTCTCTCGGCCAGATCGTTAGGTTGATGTCGTAGAGGGCCTGAAAGCTGCCTTCCGGCAGCGAGTAGACCTTGTTCACCCCAGCCATCTGCACCACGGGCGGGCGGGGTGGGATCAAGGCGTCGGCTGATCGCTCCAGGGATCCGACCGGCCCCTGACGGCGAGCTGCCCAGGGTTGTTGCTCAGGCATGGTGGCTACCGCGACTTGTCCCATTCTAGCCTTTGGGCTGCTGTGGCTTCGGGGCTTGTTGGAAGCTAACCGGAAGAGCGGATTTCCAGCGGCTGATGGTAAGGACAGCTTCCTTGCGGATCCACCCGGAGGCGGTAGAGGGGAGAGCGCTCTTGGTCGCAGCGAAAGGCTTGGGCTTGTGAGGTCAAGATCTGGCGGGCAAAGCGGCAGTTCTGGCACTTTCTGCCACCGTTATGGGTGGAGGCAGAAGTCTGTTTTGGACGCGACATGATTCCTGCTGGGGCGGGGGCAGCCTCTGCCGGACGGATCAGCTCCCGTGGAGCAAGGCCGCGCAGCACCAGTTCGGATCCCTGCCAGCGGGCTTCCACCAGGCCGGTATCGGCCCAGGCGGCCCAGCGGGGATCCTGGGCGATCTGGGGCGGCAGACGCACCTGCACTCCGGCCAAGGCGCGGGGCGGGCCCTGTTCCTGCCAAATTTCTTCCACCTCCCCCTCGTAGCGCACCGCGGGATCCCTGACCTCGGCAGGAGCATCTGGGGGCTGGATCGGGGTTTGCAGGCGCCCGTCGGCCAGCTCTAGCCAATGGCCAGACTGGGGGCAGTGGACATGGTAGCGATTGCACAGCTCTGGCAGATCCGCCAGATCCTGCGCTTGCTGGGGGCTGGCGTGCACCAAAACCAGATGTTGGGGGCGAAAGGTGTGGATGATCTGGGTGAGATGCCCGACATCGTTGTGGCTGTGCCAGGTCATCCATTCCACCGCCAGGCGGGAGCGCAGCGGTGCCGGCCAACGCTCAAACGGGGTGGCCAGCTCCACTTCCGGCAGCCGCAGCAGCAGACAGGAGCGCTGCGGTTGGGCCAACAACCTCGACCAAATGGGATCCCAGGCCTTGGGATCAGCATCGGCATCGCACAGCAGCAGGCCTTGGGGCAGAGGATCCGCCTCCGTGAGGGGCTGCACCTGTGGCTGTAGGCGGTCTTCCCAAAACAAGGGCTGGTAGGTGGCGAAGTTGCGCACCGGCTCCGGCAGGTAGGGGAGCAAGCGTTCGTAGAGCTCGCAGCCTGCCGCCAAACCCGGCGCCACCCACACCTTCAGTGCTTGGGGAGATTGGGTAAAGCGGTGGTGGGCCTTGAGGAGAAAGATCAGCTCCTGCCCCAGCCCCAACACCGGCAGCGGCAACAGCACCGTTTGCCCCGCTTCCAGGGCGCTGAGCAACCGCTCCACCAGGCGATTTTCCAGATGACGACGGGGCGGATGGCGGGTGGATCCCAGCGAGGCTTCGATGAGCAGCACGTCCGGCTGCCAGTGGCGCAAAGCGGCGAGATCCAGGCCGGGGGCAAAGCGAGTTGAGGCCAGGGAACAGTCGCCGGTGTACACGCAGGTTTGGGCTGGAGTGGTCTGGGTATTTTGCAGCAGGGTTGCCGCCGCCCCTGGCAGGTGCCCGGCCGCAAAGAAAGTGAGCATCAGGTGGGGCAAGATCTCCCGCGCCCGGCCAAAGGGCAGCGCCCGAAAAGGGGGAAAGCGAATATCCCGGTCGTAGCCTGGCCAAACACCGCGCTCCCACAACCCGCCGGCCAAATGAGCCGTCACCGGGGTGGCGTAGAGGGGCACCTGCGGGTAGCGACGATGAAAGGCGGGCAGCCCCTGCAGATGGTCAAAGTGAGCGTGGCTGCAGATCACCGCGTCTGGGATCCCTGGCAGGGCCTTGAAGAGGGAGGAAGCAGGCAAACCGCAATCGAGGAGCAAGCGGTGGGATCCCATCTCCAGCCAGTAGGCACAGCCTTGCTGCCGGGGATCTGTGCCCAGGGGAAACAGTCGAAGGGGGGGTCTTTCTGACTCCACAGGTGTGCCGTTCTTAAACCCAGAAAACTGCGTTCAATTCTGCAAACATCAGGGGCAACTTGGCCAGGGATCCCGCCTCTCCACCGGTACGCCTCCCCGGAGAGTTGGGGGCAACCTGTGCCGAGTCAATCGTTGTATGTTTCTCACAGCATAGCGTTTGCCCACCAGCCGCTGCGGCAGCCTGCAATTCTATCTCTGCAGCAGCCAATGGATGTTGGCTGGGCAGTTTAGGGGTTGGCGCTCTCTTCCGTCGCCGCACTGCTGCTGGACAGGGCAAAGCCGGCAAAATCGTGATCGTCGGGGCGCACTGTCAGGATCATCAGGTTGTAGAAGGCCCAAACCAAGCCAAAGATCAGCTCCGGCCAGCTCGGATCCCAGTTGCCGGCAAAGCGCAGGGATCCCACCC
The DNA here is from genome assembly GCF_047462495.1 of Synechococcus sp. H55.2. Lineage (NCBI taxonomy): Bacteria > Bacillati > Cyanobacteriota > Cyanophyceae > Synechococcales > Synechococcaceae > Synechococcus > Synechococcus sp. H55.2. Next base: position 5,461 of record NZ_JANSJH010000111.1, read on the forward strand.
CCATCGCCAGCAAGGTCAGCACAATAGCCAGCGCCTGCGGGCCGAGGGAAAGCTGGGACGGCTGTTCAGGATAGGGGATCCCGCCTCGCAAGCTCTGCACCAGCGCCTGGATAGACTGGAAGAACTGGCTGCCCGTCTGCCGTTCTGACCGCCACGCGGCCCCCCACAGCGAGGGGGGGAAGGCCAGCAGACAGGTGATCCGCCCCAGCAGGGCATAGGGCAAAAACCAGGCGAAAAAGACCCTGTCAAAGGCCGGCACCGGCATCCAGCCCGTGCAGAGAAAGAGGATCGGCACCGCCAAATAGGCCAGCTCTGCCACGCCGCCAGCAGCCCAGAGGGCCAGCCACAGGTACTGGAAGCGCTGCTGCTGCGTGGTGGCCTTGCCCCAGAAGGGGTTTTCCCGCAAGGCCGAAAAAATCGCCAGCAAAGCCACGCGACGGTTGCGCAAGGGCAACAAAACGCCGGTGACCTGGGCCTGGCAAGCCAGGTGGGACTGCCAGCCGCGGCAGTGCATCTGACACCCCAACTGCACAGGGCGGCGGATATCGATCTGCGGGATCCCCTCCAGGGCTGCCCGCCGAATGAGACAGCCGGATCCCAACAGGGGCGCCGTCTGGTAGCCCTGGGATCCCACCGCCAAAAGCTGCTGTAGGGGGTGGACGGCCTGGGGCCGGCCCAGGGTGCGCAGCATCGCCTGCACAAAGCCGGTGGCATTGGCGATGGGAGCCCGCTCTGGCGAGTCGTAAAACAGGGGCAACGTCTGCCACAAAAAATCCGGCTCGACAAAATGGCCCGGCTGCAACAGGAGCAGATACTCCCCTTGGATCTGGCCGCATCCCAGCATGTAAGCCAGGGGATCCAGGGTTGGCCTGGGGCAAGGCCAGTACTCGCAGGGGATGGCCCGCGCCACCTTGGCCATCTCCGCATCTTCCACCCGATCCACAACATGGACAAACAGCCGCTCCCAGGGGTAATCCAGGCGCAGGGCCGAGAGCACCGTCTGCCGGGTCGCTTCCACAGAATCCCGCTGGCGCATCACCAGCACATCCACCCGCGGCAGTTGAAAAAACGCCCGCCGCAGCACCTCCGGCGTCGGCACTCCCTTTCGCGGCACCTGGGGATAGCGGCTGAGGATAAAGCCCACCGCCGCCAGCCAAACGTACAGCTCGGCCCCCCAAAACACAAGGGATCCCAGACCGGTCAGCCCGGCTGTGATGCGCCAGTAGAGGTATGCCACCCCGGCAATGAGGTGGAGCAACCCCACGCCACGAAACAAGTACACCCGCACAGCCCCAGATCTCACAGGCGCTCCACACAGAATTGGGCATTGGGCCAAGCTGGGATCCCTCTGTTGGCTTGGGGGGGATGGGACAAATGGGCTGTCCTGGCCAGAACGGGAAAAAAGGCCACCTATTGGGCAGCCGCCTCAGCCGGGTAAACGCTCACCTTCTGCCGCCGTTTGCCGTAGCGCTCAAAGGTGACAATGCCGGTGGCTACCGCAAACAAAGTGTCATCGCCGCCGATGCGCACGTTCACCCCTGGGTGAAACTTGGTGCCCCGCTGTCTCACCAGGATGTAGCCGGGATGCACCAGCTCGCCGCCAAAGCACTTCACCCCCAGCCGCTTGGCATTGGAGTCGCGGCCGTTGCGGGTGCTGCCGGTTCCTTTCTTGTGAGCCATAATGCCTCCTGTGCAAGTGTGTCGTCGCCGAAGATAAGTTGGGATCCTAAGTTTAGGATCTATTCCTCCGCCTCGGGGATCCCGGCTGCAGCAATTGCCATCTCAGAAGTGGATGGCGAGGCAGCCTGAGCGGCGGCCAGTGGCGCCCCGTTGAGTTCGATGGACTCGATCAGCACACGGGTGAGCGGCTGCCGATGGCCTCTTTTCTTGCGGGTCTTTTTCTTCGGCCGCATCTTGTAGACGATGATTTTGTTGCCGCGGCGGTGCTGCAGAACCCGCGCCCTGACCACGGCCTCGGCAATATAGGGACGGCCTAGGGTCACCTGTCCCTCATGGTTAATCAACAACACCTGGGACAGGGTCAAAGGGCTGTTCTCTTCTGTGCCGGGCAGGCGATCGATGTCGTAAAAGCGCCCCGGCTCTACCCAAAGCTGCTTGCCACTGGTTTCCACAATCGCGTAGGTCATGCCTTTTCCTTGCCGTACAGGTGCCCCTGCGGGTCTTGAAACCTGATCCGAGCATTGACAGCGATTTTTAATGCTAGCGGAAAAACCTGCCCTCTGTCAGCTGGGGCTATTCCCTCACCCCC
>NZ_JANSJH010000112.1:0-7680 GCF_047462495.1 Synechococcus sp. H55.2
CCCACCGTGAAGTGGGCCAGACCCACCAACCGACCCTGCACAATCGACATAGCCACCGGCTTATCTTTCCAGCGGATCAGCTTGGCCAAGGGGGTGCGCTCGTGCGCCCAGACCAGGGTCTCGATCAGCTCTTGCCAGTAGCCGCGCCAGGAGATCAAGAACATGAACCCAGTCGCCCAGACCAAGTGGCCGAACAGGAACATCCAGGCCCAAACCGCCAGGTTATTCATTCCGTAGGGGTTGTAGCCGTTGATCAACTGAGCCGAGTTGGCCCAGAGATAATCCCGCAGCCAGCCCATCAGGTAGGTGGAGTTCTCGTTGAACTGGGCGGTGTTGCCGCTCCAGATCCCCAGGTGCTTCCAGTGCCAGTAGAAGGTCACCCAGCCAATGGTGTTCAGCATCCAGAACATGGCCAGGTAGAAGGCATCCCAGGCGGAGATGTCGCAGGTGCCGCCCCGACCCGGCCCGTCGCAGGGGAAGCTGTAGCCGAAGTCTTTTTTGTCCGGCATCAGCTTAGAGCCGCGGGCATCCAACGCCCCTTTGACCAGGATCAACGTCGTGGTGTGCAGGCCGAGAGCAATGGCGTGGTGCACCAGGAAGTCGCCAGGGCCAATGGGCAGGAAGAGGAACCCATTGGGGTCATTGATGGCTTGCAGCCAGCCGGGCAGCCACACGTTGCCGTAGTTGGGCCAAGCCGTAGAGGCGATGCTATCCGGGTTGGACAACAGCACGTCCATGCCGTAGATCATCTTGCCGTGGGAAGCTTGAATGAACTGAGCAAACACCGGCTCGATCAGGATCTGCTTCTCCGGCGTGCCAAAGGCTTGCATGACATCGTTGTGGACGTACAGCCCCAGCGTGTGGAAGCCCAAGAACAGCGATACCCAGCTCAGGTGGGAGATGATCGCCTCCTTGTGATCCAGCACCCGCGCCAGCACGTTGTTCTTGTTGGCTTCGGGATCGTAGTCCCGCACCAGGAAGATGGCCCCATGGGCAAAAGCCCCCACCATCAAGAACCCAGCAATGTACTGGTGATGGGTGTAGAGAGCCGCCTCCGTGGTGTGATCCATGGACATGAACACGTAGGGGTTGAGGGCGTACATGTGCTGCGCCACCAGCGAGGTCACCACTCCCAAAGAAGCCAGCGCCAACGCCAACTGGAAGTGCAGGGAGTTGTTGACCGTGTCGTAGAGGCCCTTGTGCCCTTCGCCCAACAGGCCCCCGAAGGGAGTGCCCTTGGGCGGGTTGTGGGCGCCCAGGATCTCGCGGATGCTGTGGCCGATACCCCAGTTGGTGCGGTACATGTGGCCAGCGACGATGAAGATGACCGCAATGGCCAGGTGGTGGTGGGCCATGTCCGTCAGCCACAGGGACTGCGTGTTGGGGTTAAAGCCGCCCAAGAAGGTGAGGATGGCCGTGCCCGCCCCTTCTGCCGTGCCCCAGACGTGGTTGGCCGTATCTGGGTTCTGGGCATACACCCCCCAGTTAAGGGTGAAGAAGGGCTTCAGTCCCGCCGGGTGGGGCAGCGTGGTGAGGAAGTTGTCCCAGCCCACGTGCTGACCGCGCGACTCGGGGATGGCCACGTGCACCAGGTGGCCCGTCCAGGCCAGCGAGCTGACGCCGAACAAGCCGGCCAGGTGGTGGTTGAGGCGGGCTTCAGCGTTCTTGAACCAGCTCAGGCTGGGCCGGAAGCGGGGCTGCAGGTGCAGCCAGCCGGCAAACAGGAACACCGCCGCCAACAACAGCAGGCCGATGGCACCGGTGTAGAGATCGCCGTTGGTGCGCAGGCCGATGGTGTTGAACCAGTAGTAGAGGCCGGAGTAGGCCGCGTTGACAGGGCCACCGCCCCCAGGTTGGGTGAAGGCTTCCACCGCCGCCTTGCCGAACTGGGGATCCCAGATAGCGTGGGCGATGGGGGTGACGCCGGTGGGGTTGGCCACCCATTGCTCGTAGTTGCCTTGCCAGGCGATGTGGAAGACGTTGCCCGAGGCCCACAGGAAGATGATCGCCAGATGGCCGAAGTGGGTGGCAAACAGCTTTTGGTAAAGCCGCTCCTCCGTCATGCCATCGTGGGTCTCGAAGTCATGGGCGGTGGCAATGCCATACCACAGACGTCGAGTGGTGGGATCACTGGCCAGGTCTTGGCTGAATTGCGGAAAACGAGTTGCAGTTGTCATGATTCTCTCTTCCTCCTTGCCTTAGCCGAGTGCGGCAAACCGTGCCAGGAAGAACGCCCACGTGGTGACGATCCCACCCAGCAGGTAGTGGGCCACACCGACCGCCCGACCCTGGATGATGCTCAGGGCGCGGGGTTGAATGGCCGGAGCGACTTTCAGTTTGTTATGCGCCCAGACAATCGACTCAATCAGCTCCTGCCAGTAGCCACGGCCGCTGAACAGGAACATCAAGCTGAAGGCCCAGACGAAGTGGGCGCCCAAGAAGAGCAGCCCATAGGCCGACAGCGCCGAGCCGTAGGAGTTGATCACCTGCACCGATTGCGCCCACAGGAAGTCCCGCAACCAGCCGTTGATGTTGACGGCGCTGGCTGCAAAGTTGCCGCCCGTGATGTGCTCAATCGTGCCGTCCGGGTTGACGGTGCCCCAGATGTCGCTCTGCATCTTCCAACTGAAGTGGAAGATCACAATCGAGATGGCGTTGTACATCCAGAACAGCCCCAGGAAGACGTGATCCCAGCCGGAGACCTGGCAGGTGCCGCCGCGGCCTGGCCCGTCGCAGGGGAAGCGGAAGCCCAGCTTGGCCTTATCGGGGATCAGTCGGGAAGAGCGGGCAAAGAGCACCCCCTTGAGCAGGATCAACACCGTGATGTGGATGGTCATGGCGTGGATGTGGTGCACCATGAAGTCCGCCGTGCCCAGCACCATCGGCATCATGGACACCTTGCCGCCCACGGCCACCACGTCGCCGCCGAAGATGGGGCTTACCGAAGCGCCCACGTAGGGAGCGGTGCTGGCGATGGCGTTGGTGTGCAGGGATTGAATCCACTGGGCAAAAATGGGCTGCAGTTGGATACCGGTGTCCGAGAACATGTCCTGCGGACGGCCCAGCGCCTGCATGGTGTCGTTGTGGACGTAGAAGCCGAAGGCGTGGAAGCCCAGGAACAGACACACCCAGTTCAGGTGGCTGATGATGGCGTCGCGGTGGCGGATTACCCGATCCAGCACGTTGTTGCGGTTCACCGCCGGGTCATAGTCCCGCACCATGTAGATGGCCCCGTGGGCAGCGCCGCCAACAATGAACAGTCCCCCTATCCACATGTGGTGGGTAAAGAGGGAGATCTGCGTGGCGTAGTCGATGCCCATGTAGGGGTAGGGGTTCATGGCGTACATGTGCTGGGCCACGATGATGCTCAGGGATCCCACCATGGCCAGGTTGATGGCCAGTTGGGCATGCCAGGAGGTGGTCAGCACTTCGTAGAGACCCTTGTGGCCTTCGCCGGTGAAGGGACCCTTGTGGGCTTCCAGGATCTCTTTAATGGAGTGGCCGATGCCCCAGTTGGTGCGGTACATGTGGCCCGCCACGATAAACAGCACGGCAATGGCCAGGTGGTGGTGGGCCTGATCCGTCAGCCAGAGGGCGCCGGTTTGCGGATCCAAGCCCCCCTTGAAGGTGAGGAACTCCGCGTACTTGCCCCAGTCCAACGTAAAGAAAGGCACCACCCCGCTGAAGAAGCCCCAATCCACACTGGGGAACATCTCCTTCATCAGGGCCGGCTTGAGGATGAACTCGTGGGGCAGAGGGATCTGAGCCGCCGGCACGCCCGCATCCAACATCTTGTTGATGGGGATGGCCACATGAATTTGGTGACCGGCCCAGGCCAGAGAGCCCAGCCCCAGCAGGCCCGCCAGGTGGTGGTTGAGCATCGACTCCACGTTCTGGAACCACTCCAGCTTGGGAGCCCGCTTGTGGTAGTGGAACCAGCCGGCAAACAGGCAGAGGCCAGCCATCACCAAGCCACCAATAGCGGTGCAGAGGAGTTGAAACTCATTGGTGATGCCGGCAGCCCGCCAGAGGTGAAATAGGCCCGACGTGATGCGGATCCCTTCAAAGCCGCCGCCCACATCGCCGTTGAGGATCTCCTGGCCGAAGATGGGCCAGACCACTTGGGCGCTGGGCTTGACATTGATCGGATCCGCCAGCCAAGCGGAGTAGTTGGAGAACTGAGCGCCGTGGTAGTACATGCCGCTCAGCCAGACAAAGACCACCGCCAGGTGGCCGAAGTGCGCAGAAAAGATCTTGCGAGAGACGTCTTCTAGGTCGCTGGTGTGACTATCGAAGTCATGAGCAAGAGCGTGGAGGTTCCAGATCCAGGTCGTGGTCTTGGGGCCACGCGCCAGGCTGCGATCGAAGTGTCCCGGCTTGGCCCATTTCTCAAATGAGGTGGGAACCGGATCGATATCAACCGTCACCTTAACCTTTGGCTCTCGCTCCTTGGGTGTAGTTGTCATCAAGAACTCCTCTCTTGCGACAAGGAACGAAGCATTCCCGCCCATCGTCAGGAAACCCCCCAGGGCGGGACTTACCAGGCATTATAGGTCAGGGTTTGTAAACCCCCCGTCGCTTCACAATAATTAAACGAGGAATCCCTTGTCTGATCGGGGTCGGCGTCGATTGGCAATCGTTTTTCCAATTGTAGATGTAAATATATGTAACGAATTTTCACCAACCCAATCTGCTCTGGTGAAATGAACGCTGAGAACTGGGCAACGGGCAGCAAGGGATCCTCTGGGTGGGGATATGTGGTAGAAAGCTGACAGCTTCCTGCGCAGATGTCCTTCTATGACTCTGGAAATTCCCCGTCGCCAGTACGTCAGCAACTACGGCCCCACAGTAGGGGATCGAGTGCGTCTGGCGGATACCGAGCTGATCATCGAGGTGGAGCAGGATTTCACCACCTACGGCGAGGAGATTAAGTTCGGCGGCGGCAAGACCATCCGCGACGGCATGGGGCAATCGCCGACGGCCACCCGCGCCAACGGGGCTCTGGATCTGGTGATCACCAACGCCCTGATCTTGGACTGGTGGGGCATCGTCAAAGCCGATGTGGGCATTCGCGACGGCTACATTGTCGGCATCGGCAAGGCCGGCAACCCCAACATCCAGACGGGGGTGACACCAGGCATGGTGGTTGGCCCCAGCACCGAGGTGATTGCCGGCGAAAACTTGATCCTGACGGCAGGCGGGATCGACGCCCATGTGCATTTCATTTGTCCTCAACTGTGCGAGTTTGCCATCGCTTCGGGAGTGACTACCCTTTTGGGTGGCGGAACCGGGCCGGCCACAGGCAGCAACGCCACCACCTGCACACCGGGGGCCTGGAACTTGGGGAAGATGTTGCAGGCGGCGGAAGGGTTTCCGGTCAACTTGGGCTTTTTTGGCAAGGGGAACGCGGCGTTTCCTGAAGCTCTGCGGGAGCAGGTGGAAGCGGGGGCCTGCGGGCTGAAGATCCACGAAGACTGGGGATCGACGCCGGCGGTGATCGATAGCTGTCTGCAGGTTTCGGATGAATACGACATCCAGACCCTGATCCACACCGATACCTTAAATGAGTCGGCCTTTGTGGAAGATACCATCGCCGCCATCAATGGCCGCACCATTCACACCTTTCATACTGAAGGGGCCGGAGGTGGGCACGCCCCCGACATCATCCGCATTGCTTCCGAGCCCAACGTGCTGCCCAGCTCCACCAATCCCACCCGTCCCTTTACCCGCAACACCATCGAAGAGCACCTGGACATGCTGATGGTGTGCCATCACCTGAGCAAAGAGGTGCCAGAGGACATTGCTTTTGCCGAAAGCCGCATTCGCCCCCAAACCATTGCCGCCGAAGACATCTTGCACGACATGGGGGCCCTCAGCATCATCTCTTCCGACTCCCAGGCCATGGGCCGGGTGGGAGAAGTGATCATTCGCACCTGGCAAACCGCCCACAAAATGAAAGTGCAACGGGGGCCTCTGCCGCAGGATAGCAGCCGCAACGACAACTTTCGGGCCAAGCGTTACGTAGCTAAGTACACCATCTGCCCTGCCATTGCCCAGGGCCTCAGCCACATCATCGGCTCGGTAGAGGTGGGCAAGCTGGCGGATCTGTGCCTGTGGAAGCCGGCTTTCTTTGGGGTTAAGCCGGAGATCGTCCTGAAGGGGGGCTTGATTGCCTATGCCCAAATGGGGGATCCCAACGCCTCGATTCCAACTCCGCAGCCGGTGTACCCTCGGCCTATGTTCGGCAGCTTTGGCCGCGCCCTGAGCGAGACCAGCCTGCTCTTTGTCTCCCAGGCTGCCCTAGACCTGGGGATCCCAGAAAAACTGGGGATCCAACGCCGGGCCGTAGCGGTCAAGAATTGCCGCGAGATCGGCAAGGCGGATTTGAAACTCAACAGCAGCACCCCTCACATCGAGGTCAACCCGGAGACCTATGAAGTACGGGCCGATGGAGAATTGCTCACCTGTGAGCCGGCAGAAGTCCTGCCGATGGCGCAACGATACTTTTTGTTCTAGGCTTTTCTCAGCTTGAGGGTCGAGCATCTGGGATACGACTGACAGCGGAACGGATTGGCTAACCCTAGCCGCGTAACCTGAGCATGGGCCACCTTGTTCTTCGCCATCTCAGCAAACGCTTCCACAAGCAAGGGATCCCTGCCCTGAGGGACTTGTCTTTGACAGTGGAGCCAGGGGAGATCTTCGCCCTGCTGGGCCCATCGGGCTGTGGTAAGTCCACCACTCTCAATCTCATCGCCGGCCTGCTGGAGCCGGATCCCTGGCCCCATCCGGGAGAAATTTGGCTGGACGGGATCCTGCTCAACCCTCGGCCACCAGAGCGGCGCGGCGTGACTTTGCTCTCCCAGCACAGCCGTCTGTTTCCCCACCTGAGCGTGGGGGAAAACGTGGCTTTTGGCCTGAAGATGCGGGGTGTTCCCCGGGCAGAGCGAGAGGCAGCGGCCTTGCGCATGTTGGAGCGGGTACAATTGGCCGGGTTTGCTCAGCGCCGGCCCAGTCAGCTTTCGGGCGGACAGGCGCAGCGGGTGGCCCTGGCGCGGGCCTTGGTGATCCGGCCCAAGCTGCTGCTGTTGGATGAGCCTTTATCGGCTTTGGATGCCAACCTGCGCCAAGAGATGCAGGCCTTGATCCGGGAGCTGCAGGCGGAAACGGGTGTGACGACGGTGCTGGTTACCCACGACCAAGTGGAAGCCACGGCCATGGCCCACCGCATTGGCCTGATGTTTGCGGGGCAGTTGCACCAGGTGGGATCCCCGGCGGAGTTTTATCAGCGGCCGCGCTCCGAGCGGGTTGCCCGCTTTTTTGGCGGGGTCAATTTTCTCGATGCTCAGGGGGAAGGTCACCAACTTCGCCTCAGCACCGGGATCCTCTTAAAAAGCGCTGTGCCCCTCCAAGGTCAGGTGCGGCTGACGGTGCGCCCGGAGCAGGTGCAGGTGTTTCCCCAGCCGCCGGGGTTGGCCGAGAATGTTTTCCCGGCCCAGGTGGTGGCGGAGCGCTTTGCGGGCCCTCAGCGCCGGCTGCAGCTCCGAACCGGCTGGGGCAACCTAGAGGCGTGGGTGAACCCCCACCAGATGTTTGCGCCCGGGCAGGCGGTGTGGATCCATTTGCCGCCAGAGGCTTTGTGGCCTGTGGAGGGGGAGCCCTCACCCCCGGCCCCTCTCCCAG
>NZ_JANSJH010000113.1:0-7628 GCF_047462495.1 Synechococcus sp. H55.2
CTCCCTCTGGGAGAGGGGCTGGGGGTGAGGGAGCCATGCAAATGACCATCCAACTGGGGTTGTCTTTCGGGACGGGATCCCCTAAGAGGCTTGTTGTTAGTTTTGCACAGGCGGGACGCGGCGCAAGTTCAACAGCACCCTTGCGCTGAGGGGGCGGGTGTTGGCCAGTAGCCCCACGCTCAGCAGCAGCCAACGGTTCAAGGTGGTGCCGGCCAGCAGCCAAGCCATCAACAGGGCTGCCCCTCCCCCTTCTACCCCTGCCGCCAAGACCCAGGCCCAGGCGACTTTCCCGTGCCGGGACAGGAGGATCCCTTGCAATCCACCGACGCCAAGCCCCACCAGCAAGCCACGCAGCGGGCTGGCCATCGCCTGCAAGGCGTTCTGTGGCCAGGGATCCCTGGGATCGAAAGCGAAGGTTGCCACCCCCACCTGAGGGGCCAGGGTATCTGCTGCCACCCAGCCCAAAGCCGTGGCCAGTAGCGTAGCCGCCACCCACCGCCAAGAAACCTGCCGTCGCAATACCGCCCACTGGAGTAGCCCCATTCCCAAGCCAAGGCTGGCCCCAGCCACCGCTCCTTGGAGCGAACCCAAAGCAGCTAGGAGGGGAGCTGCCGCCCCCAGCCCCAGATAGCCAATCCCAGCCGCCGCCCAATTGGCCAGGAGCCAGACCAGGGCCAATCCTTTGCTCTGGCGGGGCTTGCCTGAGGTGGGGAGGGTGGGCTTCGGGTGGGGGCTAACCTGTTCCTGGCCGACCTGCTGTTCAACCTCGCGCAGGCCCTGTTCTGCCGAGGGGTTGCCCGGCTCCAGCCGCAGCACTCCTTGATAGTCCATCTGGGCAAGGCCCCAATGGCCCTGCCGCTGGTGGGCCAGGCCGCGGTACAGATAGTAGCGGGCTTCGTTGGGGGCGCTCTGGATCAGCTCGTTGAGCAGGTGGACGGCCATTTTGTATTCGCCTGCCTCGATCAAATGCACCGCCCGCTGGAGCTTTTCCGCCTCAGCTTCCGACGCAGCCGCCTGCTGGCCAAACCCCGCAGGGATCCGCTGAAGAGAAACCTGTTGAGGAGGAGCCGAGGAGGCGGGAGGCGGGATCTGATCCCCATAGACGGCTCGGAGCTGCTGGGCCAGCTCCTCCATGGTGGCCGGGCGAAGGGCAGGGTCTTTCTCCAAGCAGCGCAGCACCACCCTTGCCAGGGCCTCAGGGATGGGGTGGGGCAGCGGATGGTCTTGAAAGGGGCGGGGCTGTTGGAAGTTGTGGACGTGGTACCAGCCCTGCAGGGTATCGGTCTCCGGCTCGAAGGGCAGGGCACCGGTTAACAGCTCGTACAGCACCACCCCCAGCGAATAGATGTCGGAGCGGGCATCCAGCTTCTCTCCCCGCATCTGCTCCGGGGAAGCATAGACCATCGTGCCCAAAAAATACCCGGTTTGCGTCAGGCCACGGGAGGTCTCCCCCATGAGCTTGGAAATGCCGAAGTCGAGGATCTTGACCCGTTCCTTGCCGTCGGGCCCTTTTTGCACAAAGATGTTGCTGGGCTTGATATCGCGGTGGATGACTCCTCGAATCGAGTGTTTGCCCAGATCCATGTGAAAGTTGTGGGCGTGGTGCAGGGCCGAGCAAATTTGCAATGCCAAGTTCACCACCCGCTCTGGGCGCAAGGGGCCTTCCCGTGCCAACACATAGTCCAACCCCTGGCCGGTGTAGGGTTGGGCATTCAGGTACTCCATCACCAGGTAGGGCTGGTTTTGGTAGAGGCCATAGGAGCGCACCTGCACAATGTTGGGGTGCTCGCCCAACAGAGCGCTGACCCTGGCCTCGTCCAGGAAGCGCTGCTGCAGTTGCTGGTAATACTCCGGCTCCATGTCTGGCGGCGGCGGGCGCAACAACTTGACGGCCACCGGCTCGTCATTCAACTGGGTATCCACCGCCTCGAACACATTGCCGTAGCCACCCTCGCTGATGTGGTGGGTCAGTCGGTAGCGGTTGCCGATCAGTTGTCCAATGAGGCGCTGGTTCATGGAGGAGGACGGCCAGCCGAGGAGAGGACTTACCTAAATGATTCTAGTCAGCTTGAGGGCGCAAGACCTGTTTGTGAGGGATCCGCTGCCATTGCCAACCTTTTTCGCCCCAAAAGCTGGGGATCCCGCTAGGATTGGGGCATGGGTGCTCTTTGTGAAACCGCCTCTCCCTCCCCCTTCTGGCTGGAGGTTACCGAGTTTGCCCTGCAGGCCACGGCAAGGGTCGGATCGCAGCTCTTGGCAGACTTTGGCCAGGCCTCCTCTACGGAAAAAGCGGACGGCAGCTTGGTAACCGCTTCTGACAAATGGGCAGATGACACCTTTCAAAAGGCAATTGCCGCGGCCTATCCGGCTCACGGCTACCTGAGCGAGGAGTCCAACCACATTTTCCCGGAGGAAGAGTGGTGCTGGGTGGTGGATCCCTTGGATGGCACCACCAATTTTGCCCGCGGGATCCCCATCTGGGGCAGCTCGCTGGCGCTGTTGCACTGGGGCGTGCCCGTGTTTGGCTGTGTGCATCTGCCGCCCATCCGCCAGACTTTTTACGGCTACTGGCCTCAGTTTGCGGGCGATGCGCCGGCAGGAGCTTTTCTCATCCGCCACGACCGGGATCCCGTCCGTCCTCGGCCCATCCACCCCAGCACCGCCCCACCCGGCCCCAACCAACTGTTTAATTTTTGCTCCCGCAGCAGCCACTGGATTAGCCCGCAATTTCCCTGCAAAGCGCGGATGTTGGGGGGCGCTGCCTACAACCTGCTGGCGGTGGCCAGCGGCAGCCTTTTGGGAGCGGTAGAACGCTCACCCAAGATCTGGGATGTGGCGGCGGTGTGGGCCATCGTCAAGGGGGCCGGCGCCGTTTGGGAGCCCCTTGGCCCTGCTGACCCGGATCCCGGAAGGCCGTTGATCCCCGGCAAGGACTATGGCCGGCTGACCTATCCGACGCTGGTGAGCGCTCAGGACAGGTGGATCCCGCTATTTCGGGCTTTCATTGCTCTGTAGCTCTCGTAAACCGCCTGGACGTTGTACCAGTTGAGGAAGCAAACCCGACACAGCTCCAAGGCCAACTGCGAGCGGCCTTGCCGGATCAACCAGCGCAGCAGCGGCTCTAGCCGCTTCTCGTTCAGCCAGCCCCCCAGCGACAGCAGGCCCCATAGGCATTGATGCAGAGGCGTCAGTTGGATCATCAGGCGCACGGCCCAAGTGGGGTGCTTTTGGTAAAAGAGGATGCCCATGCGGCCCCGCTGCCGCTCCCGCTCGATGAGGGCTGGGATTTGCGCTAGCTCGAAGGGCGGATGCCAGTGGTAGCCGGTGGCCTGGGGGCACTTGACCAGGCGCAGGCCCAGGTGCTTCAGCCGCACCCCCAGCTCCAGGTCTTCCCAGCCGTAGAGGTGAAACCGCTCGTCAAAGGGGCCGGCAGGGGTTTCACAAGCCCGCTCCAGCCAATGGCGGGCGATGGCCACATTGCCGGTGGCAAAGAAGGCTGCCGAAAAATCGGTGGGCTTGAAGGGCTCGGAGCAGGGATCCTGGAAATTGCAGGTGTTGATCACCCGCCCATAGGTGAAGACCTTGGCTTCCTGGAGCGAACTGGGATCCCCCTTGACGCCGTGTCGCCGCAGCATCTGGGCATGAGCGGCCAAGAAATGATCCACCACCACCAGGTCGCTGTCGATAAAAACAATGATGGATCCCTGGGCATGGCGAAACCCCAGGTTGCGGGCGGCAGCAGGGCCGCGGTGTTCTTGGCACAAAAGCTTTATCGGCGGCAAATCTGGCGGCTGGCTCTGCAGCCATTCCACCGTGCCGTCGGTGGAGCCGTCGTCCACCACCACCACCTCGTAGCCGTTGTAGGGGCCAGGCTGCTGCTGGGCCAAAGCCTGCAGACATTTCTGCAAGATGGGACGGCGGTTGTAGGTGGGGATGATGACGCTGATGTACACCGGGGATCCCTGGCTCGTAAGGCAAACCCTACTCCTAGAGTCAAGGGGTTTTTCTATACGGCTAGAGAGCTTTGAGCAGCTCTGCCGATTGGCGCACCGTCTCGAAAAAGTGATGGACATTGGCCTCCGGAGTGGTGTGGTGCACGCCGTGGCCCAGGTTCATGATGTGGCCGCGGGGTCCCGCCTTTTGAATCACCTCCAGGGTGCGCTGCCGGATGAATTCCGGGGATCCCAGCAACACCATCGGGTCGAGATTGCCCTGCACCGCCAGGGATCCCAGGCGGGCCCTGGCCTCGGCCATGTCGCTCATCCAATCGAGGCTGAAGACATCGATGCCAGCTTTGCCCACCCGCTCCAACAAAGCGGCGCTGCCGTTGATGTAGAGAATGAGCGGCACCTGCGGATACCGAGCTTTCACCTGATCCACAATTTGCTTTTGGTAGGGCAAGGCCCAAGCTTCGTAATCGCCGGGGCTGAGCTGGCCGGCCCAGGTGTCAAACAACTGCACCACCTGGGCACCGCACTCGATCTGGTAGATCACGTAGCGGGCAATGCTATCCGCCAGCTTGCTCAGCAACTGATGCAACATCTGCGGCTGAGTGAAGGCCAGGCTCTTGATATGGGCATAGTCTTTGGAGCTGCGGCCCTCTACGGCGTAGCAGGCCAAGGTCCAAGGGGAGCCGACAAAGCCCAGCAGCGTTGCCTTCCCTTCCACCTCGCGGCGCAAGGTGCTGAGTATGGTCTTGATAAAGGGCAGGCTTTCTTCCGGCTCTAAGAGACGGATTTGGTCGATTTGGGCCTGGGAGCGGATTGGCGGGTCGATGATCGGCCCCTGCTGCTCCACCAGCTCAAAGGGGATCCCCATGCCCTCAAGGGGGGTGAGGATGTCGCTGAACATAATGACGCCGTCGGGGGCAAAGGCGCGAAACGGCTGCAACGAGATCTCAATCGCCAGCTCCGGGATCTCGCAGCGCTGCTTGAAGGTGTATTTGCTCTGCAGCTCACGGTAGACCGCCATGTAGCGCCCCGCCTGGCGCATCATCCAAACCGGAGGACGATCCAGCACCTCCCCACGGGCCGCCCGCAGCAGACGGTCGCCATCGCCAAGCTGAGCAGATGAGTGGGACATAAGAAGACCAAGCCGGCTGAAGATCCTTAATGCATCCTGACATTGGGGGGACGGCTAGCGCAAGCTTGCGGATCCCCTATGCCGCCGCGTGCAGGGTATCAAGATAGAGTTTTAGCGGCTCAAGCAGGGATCCCGACCTGGAGTGGACATGAGATAATGTCGGCTTGCAAGCCTGTTGTAGAACTACTCGACAGGGATCCCCCCATTGCCGAGTTGAGAGGAAACCCCGCTTGGTTGCCCAAACCTTTGACCTGAAAGTCTATCTGAGCCGGCGTCAGCAACAGGTGGAAGAGGCGCTTTCTGCAGCTCTGGTTCCCGCCTATCCGGAGCGCATTTACGAGGCGATGCGCTACAGCCTGCTGGCGGGGGGAAAACGCCTGAGGCCGATCCTCTGTCTGGCGGCCTGTGAGTTGGCCGGCGGCTCCGTGGAGCAGGCCCTGCCCACTGCCTGCGCCCTAGAGATGATCCACACCATGTCGCTGATCCATGACGACCTGCCGGCCATGGACAACGACGATTTTCGCCGCGGCAAACCCACCAACCATAAGGTGTTCGGCGAAGACATTGCCATCTTGGCGGGAGATGCGCTGCTGGCTTTTGCCTTTGAGCATATTGCCAGCCAAACTCAGGGGGTACCGCCGCAGTTGGTGCTGCAAGTCATTGCCCGCATTGGCCACGCAGCGGCGGCAACCGGCTTGGTGGGGGGCCAGGTGGTGGATTTGGAGTCGGAGGGCAAAGCCATTTCCCTGGAAACTTTGGAGTACATCCACAGCCACAAGACGGGCGCTCTGCTGGAAGCCTCGGTGGTCTCAGGCGGGATCCTGGCAGGGGCTGATGAAGAGCTGCTGGCCCGCCTGGGCCACTACGCCCGCGACATTGGCTTGGCTTTTCAGATCGTGGACGACATTTTGGATATCACTGCCACCAGCGAGCAACTGGGCAAAACGGCAGGCAAGGATCAAGCTGCCGCCAAAGCCACCTACCCCAGCTTGTTGGGCCTAGAGGCTTCCCGGCAAAAAGCCGAGGAGCTGATCCAATCGGCCAAGGAGGCGTTGCGCCCCTACGGATCCCGGGCCGAGCCACTGTTGGCCCTGGCAGATTTCATCACTCGCCGTCAGCATTAGGACAGGACAAAAGGACAAGATTCAGATGGGATCCCTGTCCCCCTGTTAAAGACCCTGGTCGCGTTCTGGTGCCGGAGAGCTCTATGCTGCAACAGTTGATGGCCAACCACGTCCTCTGGGTTGCTCTGCTGGCCAGTGGTTTGGCCCAGGCCATGAAGCTGATCCTGGCCTATGTGCGGTCGGGCAAGCTCGACCTGCGGGTCTTGGTGGAGACGGGGGGGATGCCCAGCTCCCACGCGGCGCTGGTGACGGCTTTGTCGGTGGGGGTGGGGATCCAGGAAGGCTGGGACAGCCTGCTGTTTGCGGCGACGGTGGTTTTTGCTTTGGTGGTGATGTACGATGCTGCTGGGATCCGCCAGGCCGCCGGCAAGCAGGCGCGGGTGCTGAACCGTCTCCTGGAAGAATGGTTTGAAGAGAAGGGCGCCGATCGTTTCCAAGAACCTTACCTGAAGGAGTTGCTGGGCCACACGCCTGTTCAGGTTATTGCCGGTGCTGCTTTGGGAGCAGCGTGTATCACCTTGTCGTTTGCCCTGGGAGTCAACTGACGACAATTGGGGCATGCTAGAGCAGAAGGAGTGCGGATGGTCATGAGTTCTCAACCGCGTCCGATCCAGCGTTGCCCCGCCTGTGGCAAGCCGATCCCGGCCTATCGATATAAGTCCCCCTACTGCGACCACTGCGGCTGGCGGGCGGCCTCAGCCGGAAAAGGTGGATCTGGGGGCCAGAGAGTCAGAGCTCAGGGGAATAGGATTCAACAACACCTGCAGCGCCTCAGCCTGCCCCCTCTGTTGCAGCCGCTGTTGAAGTTCGACTTTTACCTCTATCTGGGCTGGGGGATCAGCCCTCTGTTTCCGCTGGTGGTGGAGCGACCGCTGCTGGCCGAATCCAATTACCTGTTGTTGATCCCCCTTCTGTTGAGCTGGGGGCTGCTCTATCTGGCGGTGCGGGATCTGCCCCTGCCCCAGGACTTGCGGCTGCCGCGGCTGCTGTTGGATGTGGCGTTTATCCTGCTGCCCTTCTTCCAAAAAATCAACGTCTCCAAAGCCCCCAACCGACCCTACTGGAATGCCCTGCTCATCTGGGTCATCGGGATTTTGCTGGCTGCTGCCTTGTGGCTGTGGAGCTTCAGCCTGCTCTTGACGGCGGTGACGTTGCTGTTGACCAGCTTCTGCACGCTGCTGTTCTAGCCGAGATGGTTGACAAACACTCCAGCCTTCCATGAGCACTCCTGCATAGGCAAAACACGCAGCTCAGCTTTGACACTCCCGCTGACTATCGCAACCCTTGCATGGGAGTTCTGTAGCCAAGCGGGATCCTACCTACGCAAGAGATAGTCCTTTCAAACAGCAATGAAACGTTTCTCTATGTCATTATTGCTACGCAACGCTGTCGCGAACGCGCCGCTCTAACTCCCCTCTCCCT
>NZ_JANSJH010000114.1:0-7509 GCF_047462495.1 Synechococcus sp. H55.2
TAACCCCCATAAACTCATCCCGTCAAGAGATAACTCAAAGTTTTTTCGGCGGAGATAGGGAAAAAGGAAAGAATAGAAACTGTTTGTATATTGACAGTTGGCCGAGTTCTGGCTGCTTGGGTTGAGGGTAAGTCCATGTGGGTTCGGGATCCCTTTTCAGGAGGAGAAGAGAATCCCGTTCTCTTCAGGGTCTTGCTGGGTGAATCGAGAGAGAACTTGCTGCCAAAGGTGGGCGAGCTGGGATCCCCTGCCCTTGGCGTACAGCAGGCGGGATCCCTCTGCCTGAGGATCGGGTTCTAGGTGCAGCCAGAGGTAGGTTGCTGGCAAGTAGGGCAGGTACTGAGGCCATTCGATGGCGGTGATCCCAGCTTGGCTCCAAAGTTCTTCCAGCCCCAGATCGTCGAGAGCTGAGGACTCGGCTCCGCCAGAGGGGGATCCCAGACGGTAGAGATCGCAATGAAAAAGAGGGATCTGTCCGGTGTGGTATTCCTGGAGCAGCACGAAGGTGGGGCTGTCGATGGGTTCAGGGATCCCCAAGCCCTGGCCTAGGCCCTGTACAAAGGTGGTTTTGCCGCTGCCCAGGTTCCCTTCTAGAAGGATCACTAGGCCGGGAGGGGGGTTTATCCTGCTCCTGCCCTGGGGGTTGTGTTGCTGGCCTGAAGAGTCAAGGAGGCGAACGGCAGCCTGGGCTACCAGGGCCGCCAGCGATTGGGTGGCAGCGGCAGAGGGCAACACCAGAGGAGAAGCTTGTTGCCAAAGCTCTTCATCTCGTGCGCTCGCCATGGCTTACGGCTCCTTCGAGGGGTGCTCAGGGGTGGGGATCCCTGTCGAGAGATCAGGTGAGGGCCTCACTGGGCTTAGGTGAGCAGAAGCACGTCTTTGGGCGGTCAGCATCACGGCCAAGCCAGCTCCGATGAGCAACAGGCTCACTCCCTGGGCCACTCGCAAGGATCCCAGCATGAGGCTGTCGGTGCGCAGCCCCTCGATCCAGAAGCGTCCAAGGCTATACCCCAGCAGGTAGAGACCCAGGAGGCTACCAGGCGGAGGCTGACGCCGATAGCTCAAAAAGAGCAGGATCCCGAAGAGGCCCAAGTTCCAGAGGGACTCGTACAGAAAAGTGGGATGCACACGGGATCCGTCGGGGAGCTGTAGCTGGATCCACAGAGAACTATCCGGAGGCAAAACCTCTCCATAGGCCTCGTTGTTGAAGAAGTTGCCCCAGCGACCGATGCTCTGGCCAAGGCTGAGGGAAGGAACGATGCAATCGGCCAGCAGCCAGAAGTTCAGCCGCTGCCAGCGGGCAAATAGGTAAAGTGCCGCACTGCCCCCCAGCAAAGCGCCATGGATGGCCATCCCCCCCTGCCAGAGGGCCAGGACTTTCCACCAAGGGCCATCTCGATATCGCTCCCACTCAAAAGCCACGTAGTAAAAACGGGCAAGGGGCAGGGATCCCACTACCAGCCACAGCAGCAGATCAGACATGGAATTGGGGGGAAGACCGCGCCGTGCCGCCAGGTGGCGGGCCAGGAGCAAGCCCAGCACCATGGCTAAGCCGATCAGCAGGCCATACCAACGCAGGCTGAAGGGGCCCCAGGTGAACACAATTGGACCGGGGGATTGCAACACCAGGGTCATGAGCACGGCGGTATTCCTGAACTGGTCTTTCTAGCTCACTCTACCTATTCTGCGACCCTCACCCCCAGCCCCTCTCCCTAAGGGAGCTACCCTCACCCCCAGCCCCTCTCCCTAAGGGAGAGGGGAGCTGGGAACTGAGGCAAGGTGCGAGCTGACTGCAATTGGAGGGAGATACAGAGGAGAGGGATCCGCTGAGGGCAACAAGGCGACAATGTTAGAATGCAGGCTCGATTTTCCACCGCAACTCCTGGGGGAGGGTGCTGGCCATGACCCGAAGCAAAGCTTCTGCCGTGAACAATGGAGACGACTTGGACAAGTTGAAGTCGGAGAAACGCAAAGCTCTGGATCAAGTGTTGGGCCAGATCGAGCGCAATTTCGGCAAAGGGGCGATCATGCGCTTGGGAGATGCGGCCCAGATGCGGGTGGAGACCATACCCAGCGGCGCTATCACCCTCGACTTGGCCATGGGCGGTGGCTACCCCAAGGGGCGAATCATCGAAGTCTTCGGGCCGGAATCTTCTGGGAAAACCTCGGTTGCTCTGCACGCCATTGCCGAGGTGCAAAAACGAGGGGGAACAGCCGCCTTTGTGGATGCCGAGCACGCGCTGGATCCCACTTATGCAGCAGCTTTGGGGGTGGATATCCAGAATCTGCTCATCTCCCAGCCAGACACGGGGGAGGCAGCTTTGGAGATCGTCGATCAACTGGTGCGATCTGCTGCTGTGGACATTGTGGTGGTGGACTCGGTGGCAGCGCTGGTTCCCCGCGCCGAGATCGAGGGGGATATGGGAGATGCCCACATGGGACTACAGGCCCGCCTGATGAGCCAAGCACTGCGCAAGATTGCCGGCAACGTCAGCAAAACCGGATCAATTGTTCTGTTCCTTAACCAGTTGCGCTCCAAAATCGGCGGCATGGGCTACGGCCCCCAGGAAACCACCACCGGCGGCAATGCCCTCAAGTTCTATGCGTCGGTGCGGCTGGATATTCGCCGCGTGCAAACTCTAAAAAAAGGTGCTGAAGAATACGGGATCCGAGCGCGGGTCAAGGTGGTGAAAAACAAAGTTGCTCCCCCCTTCCGGCGGGCAGAATTTGACATCATCTTCGGCCAGGGCATCTCCAACATCGGCTGCATTGTCGATTTGGCTGAGGAGATGGGCATTCTCAAACGACGCGGTTCCTGGTACAGCTACAAAGAGGAGAATGTGGCCCAAGGGAGAGACAATCTGGTCGTTTACCTGAAAGAAAAGCCGGAGATCCTGGCGGAGGTGGAAGCGGCTGTGCGGGAAAAACTTTCTGCAGGGGTAACGGTTTCTGCCAGCCGACCGGGGGGGATGGAGGAGGGAGAGCAGGAAGAGATTGAGGCCCCCATCTTTGCAGATGAGGAGTTGTGAAACGAGGGCGGCTCTTTAAGCTGTGTCTCTCAACTGGGCTCGCCGCTGGCGCAAAGCTTCGTAGAGCAGCAATCCCCCTGTCATGGCCACGTTGAGGGATTCGACGCCCTCGGCCATCGGGATCCGCACCTGGGCATCGGCCTGCTGGATGGTGGATGCCTTTAGGCCAGCCCCTTCGTTGCCCAAGAGAAAAAGGGTTGGCCGGGTGAGGTCGTGATCCCAATGGCAGGTGGCCAGAGGGGAGAGGGTGGCGGCCAAAACTTGGATCCCTTGGCGACGACAGGCCTGGATCCAGGTGGGCAGGTCGGGCAAGACTTGCGGCGGGCGGCGAAACCACTGGCCGGCGGAGGCCCGCAGGACTTTGGGGTTTTCCGGATCGACGCTGTCTGCGCTTAGCCAGAGGCCATCGGCTCCGGTGGCCGCCACGACGCGGATCAGGGATCCCAAATTACCTGGATCTTGCAGGGCTTCGACCACCAAGCCCAGGCGCAACGCCTCTGGGGGAGGGGAGGCGATTTGCCGGCTAACGGCCACAGCTACAACCCCTTCCGGAGACTCGGTGGTAGAGAGGGCCGCCATCACTTCTAGGCTGACGGCCTGCCGCCGCAGATGCTGGGGCAGGCTGGCCAACAACTGGGGATGACGCTCGGCCCAATCGAAGGTGTAGCAGACAGCTCGCAGAGGCCAGCCGACCCCCAGCGCCTCTTCGAGGAGGTGGGATCCCTCTATTAAGAAGGCGCCCTGTTCCCGCCGGCCTTTGCTGCGGTGCAACTGCCGCAACTGCCGGATCCAAGGGTTTTTTGGGCTGGTGAGGAGCTCAGAAGCCATGCGGAGGAAGAGGAGAGATGGAACGGGGAAGGCTTAATCGCAGCGGCGCAGCCGTTGGATAAAAAATCCATCCCGATCCTGGCGATGGGGCCAGATGAGCAGGGGATCCCCTTCGGCGGCCCAGTGGGGATGCCGGTTCAGAAAAGACTGGATGACCGCCTCGTTTTCGGCAGGATGCAGGGTGCAGGTGGCGTACACCAACAGTCCGCCCGGCTTGAGCCAACGGGCTGCCACCTGCAACAGCCGACCCTGCAGATGGGCCAGCTCCTGCACCTGATCGGGGGTTTGGCGCCAGCGGGCATCGGCATGGCGGTGCAGAGTTCCCAGGCCGGAGCAGGGAGCGTCCAGCAACACCCGGTCGGCGCTCTGCCAGGGGGGCAGGGGTGCGGGGGGTTCGGCAGCGGCGCTCAGGGATAACAGGTCGATGGCCAGGGGACGGATCGAGCGCAAGCCTAAGCGCTGCACATTTTCCTCTAGGCGCCGCAGGCGGTGGGGATGGCGATCCAGGGCCCAGATCTCGCCGCGATCCTGCATCTGCTCGGCCATGTGGGTGGTCTTGCCGCCGGGGGCGGCACAGCAGTCGATCACCCGTTCCCCTGGCTGGGGATCCAGCCAATGCACCACCTGCTGGGCGCTGGCATCCTGAACACTCCACCAGCCCTGGGCAAAGCCCGGCAGGGCCCTGATATCGCCGGCAGGCCGCCCTAGCCGCAGGGCGCCCGGCACCTCAGGGATGGGTGAGGCGGGGATCCCCACTTCTGCCAAGGCTTGAATGACTTTGTTCACATCTGCCCGCAGCGGGTTAACCCGCAGATCCAGGTGGGGCGCTCGGTTGAACCAGGCGCACAACTGCTCGGTCTCGGCTGGCCCCAGGCGCTCCCACCAGAGGCGCACCAGCCAGTCGGGAAAGCTGTGCCGGATCCCCAAGGCCTGAATCGGATCCGTGGGCAGCGTGTCCTGTAAGGGCTTGAGGGGATCCTTTTCCGCCCCATCCAACGCTTGCCGCTGGTAGGCACGCAAGATGCCGTTCACCACCCCTGTCAGGGATCCCAGGCCCACCTGGCGGGCCAATTCCACGCTGGTGTGGATGGCGGCGCTGGGGGGGATGTGATCCAGAAAAGCCAGTTGGTAAAGGCCAAGGTGCAGAATCAGCCGCAAGTCGGGCGGTTGCTGGTAGGCAGAGCGGCGGGCAAAGCAGTCGATCAGGGCATCAAGGGTGCGGCGACGGCGGGTAATGCCGTACACTAGCTCGCTGACCAGGTGCCGGTCGGCGGGGATCAGGCGGCTATGGGCCAACAGGTGCTCCAGCACCAGGTCGGCGTAGGCGTTTTGCCGCTCGATCTTCTGCAGAGCCAAGAGGGCCAGTTGACGCGCGTTCATGGTCGCCCCAAAGGTTTTCCTATCCGCTGCCCTTGTCCAGGATCCCCGCTGGGCGATACTGGAAAAGCTCTTCTCCAGGGATCCCATCATGCCTCACGCCAGTGTCTTTCTCGAGGTGATCCCCGCCATCGACCTTTTGCAGGGCCGCGCCGTGCGTCTTTACCAAGGCGATTACGCCCAGGCGGAACAGGTGGCCGCCGACCCCATCCAGCAGGCAGAAATCTGGGCTGCCCAAGGGGCGCCTCGCCTGCACGTGGTAGACCTGGACGGGGCCAAAAGCGGGGATCCGGTTAACTTGCCCATCATTGCAGACATCGTCCGCAAACTGGCCATCCCGGTGCAGGTGGGGGGCGGGATCCGATCTCTCGAACAGGCGCGGCAGTTGCTGGACTTGGGGGTAGATCGGGTGATCGTCGGCACTGTCGCTGTGGAGGATCCCAACACTCTAGAGGCGATGACCCAGGCCTTGCCAGGACGCATCTGGGTGGGGATTGACGCCCGCCAAGGGCAGGTGGCTACCCGCGGCTGGCTGAACACCACCCCCCTGCCGGCCACCGAACTGGTGCAACGGGTACAAGCTCAAGGGGCTGCCGGGATCATCTACACCGACATTGGCCGGGATGGCACCCTGGCCGGCCCCAACCTGGAGCAGTTGCGGCAGGTTCTGGCTGTTTCCCGCCTGCCGGTGATTGCCTCTGGGGGCATCGGCTCGCTGACGGACTTACTTGCCCTGCTGAGCTTGCCGGGTTTGGCCGGAGCCATTCTGGGCAAGGCCCTTTACTCAGGAGCCATCTCCCTGCCGGAGGCGTTGCGCGCCGTGGGGCCGGGCCGCTGGCAAGATCTGCCGCCAGAAACGGGATCCCGGTGGGCCTAGGAAGAAACAGCCCTGGCAAAATTTTTGCCATACTCTATGAAACCGACATGTAACTAAACAGCTTCTGGGAAACCAACTGGGAAGGAAGCTCTTCCCCAGACTGACTCTTGTCTAGGCGTTTATGGAAGTTCCCGCCCTTCGCCCCGCCGTTCAAGCCTTACAGCCGGAGTTGGTGGCCTGGCGCCGCCACTTGCATAAGTACCCAGAGCTGGGTTTCCAAGAGAAGCAAACTGCCGCCTACATCAGCCACCGCCTGAGAAGTTGGGGGATCCCGCACCAGACCGGCATCGCCCACACCGGCATTGTGGCCACCATCGCGGGAGAAGAGCCAGGGCCGGTTTTGGCGCTGCGGGCCGACATGGATGCCCTAACCATTCACGAGGCCAACGAAGTCGAATACCGTTCCGCCATCCCCAACGTTATGCACGCCTGCGGCCATGATGGCCACACGGCCATTGCCCTGGGCACCGCCAAGCTGCTGCAGCAGCAGCGCCAAAGCCTCAGAGGCACCGTCAAAGTCATTTTCCAGCCCGCTGAAGAAGGTCCCGGCGGAGCCAAGCCAATGGTGGAAGCGGGGGTGCTGAAGAACCCAGATGTAGAAGCCATCCTCGGCTTACACCTGTGGAACAACCGTCCTCTGGGCACCATTGGCGTCAAAAGTGGCCCCTCGATGGCCTTTGCCGATCGCTTTCAAATCGAGGTCATTGGACGGGGCGGCCATGCCGCTCTTCCCCAGCAGACGGTGGATGCCATTGTGGTCGGATCCCACATTGTGAGCGCTTTGCAGACCATCGTCTCCCGCAACGTGGATCCACTGCAGCCGGCGGTGGTGACGGTGGGCCGCTTCCGGGCCGGCGATACTTTCAACGTCATCGCTCCCAGGGCAGAGATTTGGGGCACCGTGCGCAGCTTTCAGCCGGAAGTGCGGGATTTGCTGGCAAGGCGTATTGAAGAAATCGTGGCCGGCATTTGCCAAGCCTACGGGGCCACCTACGAGTTCCAGTACGAGCGGGGCTATCCGGCGGTTCACAATGACCCTGCCATAGCAGCCCTGGTAGAACAAGCCGCCCGCCAGGTGTTTGGTTCAGAAGCCGCGATCGTTCCTGAGATGACCCTGGGCGGGGAAGATGTCTCGTTTTTCCTCAACGAGGTGCCCGGCTGCTACTTTTTCCTGGGATCCGCCAACCCTGCCAAAGGACTAGATTATCCCCATCACCATCCCCGCTTTGACTTTGATGAAGCTGCTCTCGGCATTGGCGTGGAGCTGTTCTTGCGCTGCATTGAAAACTACACCGGAAAGACTTTGGGCTGAGGGGAGCACTTCCCAGAAAAGCTATGGCCACTGGAATATAACTGACGAAGCCGCTCGCTACGTCAAGTCCTAGCTCCCCTCTCCCT
>NZ_JANSJH010000115.1:0-3930 GCF_047462495.1 Synechococcus sp. H55.2
AAGGCAGCTTCCGGCCCCACCAGGGCAATGGCCGGGTTGGTCAGATAGGTTTTCGCAGCTTGATGGAGCTGCTCTGGGGTGAGCTGCCTGACCTCTTGCAAGTACTGCTGGTCGAACTCCATGCCCAAGCCCAAAATCTCGTACCAGCCGGCCAGTTGCGCCACTTGGGCATTGGTTTGTTTGCTGAGGGCGTATTGGCCCAATAGCTTGCGCTGGGCCATTTCTATCTCTTCTGGGGGGAGCGGATTGGCCTGCAGACGGTGGATTTCTGCCTGCAGGCGCTCCAGGGCTACCTGGGTGTTCTCCGCCGCAGTGCCCATATAAACCCCAAAAGGAGCGGGATCCCGACGGGTGGCAAAAAAAGCCGAGACCTCATAGGCCAGGCCGCAGCGCTCCCGCAGCTCCACAAACAGGCGGCTGGACAGACCGCTGCCCAGGTAGGTGGCCAGCAATTTCAGGGCTGGATAATCCGCAGAAGCCGCAGGGGATCCGCGAAAGCCGATCAAGAGGGTCGTCTGCTGGGTGGGCTGGGGCAGCTTCAGCAGTTGCGGCTCCCTCAGAGGGGGTAGGGGAAGATCCAGGTCTTTTGGAGAGGGGCCGGGAACAACCCAGTCTCCCAAAGCAGCTTCCACTTGGGCAGCCATCTGCTCCGGCGGCTCTGGGCCGATCACCACCATCACCATTCCATCGGGACGACAGTGGGCCGCATGATAGGCTACCAAATCCTCGCGGGTCAGGGATCCCACCGTCTCCAGCCGTCCCAGCCCCGGTAGGGCGTAGGGGTGATCCCCGTAGAGGGCTTGCCGCACCCGATCAAAAGCCAAGCTGAAGGGCCGTTCCTGTTGGGCGCGAATGGCCTGCAGCATCAAATCCCGCTCCCGCGCCACCTCCGCCTCGGGAAAGCTGGGATCCCGCAGGAGCTCCGCCAGCAACCCCAGCAGCTCAGGAAAATCCGCAGCCACACAGCGCAGGCTGACCTCGAAACAGTCGGCAGAGCTGTCCACCCCCAGCGAGGCTCCCAGCGATTCCACCCAAGCGGCAATGGCCTGAGAGTTGTGCCGATGTGTCCCTTTGGTGAGGACAGCCGCCGTCAAGTGGCTCACCCCCGCCTGCTGCGGTCGCTCTGACCGGCTGCCGCCGCGGAAAAAGCAGTGGGCCGCCAAGATCTCCACCGTTGGGTTCTGGCCCAGCAACAGCGTGAGGCCATTGGCCAAAAGGACGCGCTGTAGACGGCCACGTTGGGTGGCAAACAGGGTAGCGTTCATGCAGGCAAGGGATCCCCGTCCAAAATCCGAAAATCAAGGGTCTGGGGCGTCGAGGTAGCGCTCAACGACAAGCCAGTTGCAGCTCCGAGACTGCCGCCGGATCCAGAGCAGTTGGCTTGAGAAGGGTGACCACATGAGCTTCCGGAGACAAGTATTGCTGGGCCAGTTCCCGGAGCTGAGCCGGGGTAAAAGATTGCAACAACTCCAGGTACTCTTGAATGCGTTGCACCCCACTCAGCGTCTCGTAGTAGCCATAGATACTCGCCAGTTGACTGGGAGACTCGGCGGAGAACAAGAACTCATGGGTGAGCATACGTCGGGTGCGATCCAACTCCGCTTGGCCGATGCCATCCTGCTGTAACTTTTCAATCTCGTGCAGGATGGTCGCCTCCACCCGCGCCACATCCTCCGGCTCCAGTTGGGCACTGATACAAAAAAGCCCTCCCTCCTTCAGCACCAGCGAAGAACAGCCAATGGCCCTCACCCAGCCCCGCTGTTCCCGCAGCAGATGAACCAGCCGCGAAGTACGGCCATCTCCCAGCACAGAAGCCAACATCTCCAAGCCACAGGCCTCTTGCCAATCGTCAATGCCGACGGTGGGCCAGGCCAATTTCAGGCGGGCTTGCTCCAAGCGGACATGGGTGCTCTCCCGGCGCAGGATCCCTTGGGGACGAGGCTGCGGCGGCATGGGGGGGCTGACCGCTGCCGGCCCGGCGGCAGAGCCACCAAACTGCTCCTCCACCAAAGCCAGCGCCTTTTCAGGTTCGAGGCCACCCGTCACCACCACCGTCATGGATTCAGGCCGATACCAGCCGCGGTGGTAGGCGCGCAGCAGCTCAGGGGTCAGTTGCATCAGGCTTTCTGGCGTGCCCAACACCGGTCGTCCATAAGGGTGCTCCCCGTAGGCGGTCTCCATCAGAAGCTGATAGGCGGTGTAGTCGGGGTTGTCGGCGGCGCGGCGAATTTCCTCCAGGACCACCTGCCGCTCCCGCTCAAACTCCTGCTCCGGGATCCCGGCCCGCAAAACCACCTCTGCCAGGTAAGGCAAGGTATCGGCCAGGTCGGCAGCGGCCACCGTAATGTAGTAGTGGGTGTAGTCTTGGCTGGTGGCCGCATTGGTAACTCCCCCCCGTCCTTCAACGGCCCAGTCCAACTCACCGGGGGCCAAACGCTCGCTGCCCTTAAACACCATGTGTTCCAGAAAATGGGAGATGCCCAGGCACTCCGGCAGCTCATGGCGTGCACCTGCCCGTACCCAGACATCAACAGTAACAGAATCGGCAATCGGGATGGGATGAAGGATGACGCCTAGCCCATTGCTCAGTCGGTGGGTGTAGGCGGGCAAAAGACGAGGAGCGCGATTCAAAATTCTTAACTAATAGAGAACACTCTTAATTATAGAGGGAAAAGGTCGCCGCGAAATAGCATTTGAGACTACTTTTCTTGGCATTTAAGGCTCGTTGTGCAGATCTGGGGATCCCTGCCAAGAGAGACTGGGGGATCCCTCGCCGGCCAGATTGTCCTCCACCTGAAATCCAGGGGGCCACTCTTGGCTGTCTCGCACCCGTTGCACCACCTCTTGGGGCAGCAGAACCCCCAACTGCCGGGCAGCCATGGCCACCACATCGCCCCGATCGATCAAGCCGGCAATGGCACCGCTGGGCGTGAAGACCAAAATGCGGCGCGGTTCTGCCTGGCGCATCATCTGAATCACCTGGGGGATGGGGGTCTCCTCTCGTACCCCCTGCAGTTGCTCCATCGGCTTGAGAATGGCCTTGAGGGTGAGGCGATCCCACTGGCTGCGCTCGATGTCGTTGAGCAGTTCTGGCCTGACCAACCCGCGGTAGCGGCCGTCTTCCTCGGCGAAATAAATCTCTGCTGGCTGAGCTGGGGCTTCCGGCTTGAGGGAAGAGGGCACCAGGTAGCGATCCACAAACTCCCGCAGGCTCATGTTGGCATCCAACACCCGAAACTGGCGGGTCATCACATCGGCAGCCTTCAGGCGGGCCAACACCTGCTGGAGCTGGGCATACTGGCTGTAGCGGCGGGCGGTGTTCAAAATAAACAGTCCGATCAGTCCCAGCCAGAGGCCATTCAGGCTGCCAGCAAAGACCGCCAACAACCCTAGCCCCAACAGGCCAAAGCCGACAAATTGTCCGGCCCGAGCCGCCCAGATCATGCCCTGTTGGCGATCCCCTGTCCAACCCCAGATGGCCGCCTTGAGCATTTGCCCTCCATCCAGAGGCAGTCCCGGCAGCAGATTAAACAGAGCAATCGTCAAGTTGATGGCAGCCAAGTTGGTGAGGGTTGAGGCCAGCATCGACTCCGGCACAGCCCAAGCCCGGGCCAGGCTGAAGATGAGGAACAGGCCCAGGCTGAGGAGGGGACCTGCCACCGCCACGCAAAAAGCGCCGAGGGGACGGGGGACTTCCCGCTCAATCGCTGCCATGCCCCCAAAAATAAACAGGGTAATGGAGTTAACCCTTACTCCGTAGGCGCGGGCCACCAGGCTGTGGGCCAGCTCATGGGCCAGCAAGGAGAGAAACAGCCCCAGCGCCGTCACCACGCCGTAGGAGAGCACCAGCAACAGAGCCGCCGGAAACCAGGTGTAGTCGATGAAAAAGGGGATCCCCCACAAGCTACCGATGCGCAGGCGACTGGTCAT
>NZ_JANSJH010000115.1:4030-7509 GCF_047462495.1 Synechococcus sp. H55.2
GCTCCGACGGCCGCTCCAGTGTTCTACCGCACCTACAGTCGGCGGCGCCCGGATGGCAGCCGCGAGACTTGGAGCGACGTCTGCGATCGCACCCTGGCCGACATTGCCCGCCTAGGACGCTTCACTCCCCAGGAGCGGGAGCTGGTGGAACATCTGCAGCGGCAGTTGAAGGCGTTGATCTCGGGCCGGGCCCTGTGGGTGATGGGCACCGACTGGATCCAGAAGCCGGAAAACTACTCTGGCGCCTACAACTGCACCAGCACCACCGTGGTGGACTGGCGCTCTTTTGGCCTGATGATGGATCTGGCCATGATGGGCTGCGGCACGGGGGCGGTGCTGGAGCCCCAGTTCATCAACCGCTTGCCCCCCATCCTCAACCGCCTGCAGGTACAGGTGGTGGGATCCCTCGGCGCCACGCCCCGAGAGCAGCGGCAGGAGCACACCCGCATCCAGCGGCAGGGATCCCGGGTGCACATCCAGGTGGGGGATAGCCGGCGGGGCTGGGTGGAGTCCTACCAGGCGCTGCTGGAGCTGGCGGCGGATCCCAGCTTGGGCGGCGAGGTCCAGGTGACGGTGGACTTGAGCGATGTCCGCCCTGCCGGCGAGCGGCTGCAGGGGTTTGGGGGTGTGGCCAACCCCATCAAGCTGCCCGGCCTCTACGAGCGCTGTGCCGCCATCCTCAACAAAGCGGTGGGCAGACAACTGAACTCGGTGGAGTGCTGCCTGCTCATCGACGAGGCGGCGGTGACGATTGTGGCGGGGAACATTCGGCGGTGCTTACCTGAAAACGCCTTGGTGCACACCTCACAAGGTCTGGTGCCCATCAAGGATGTGCAGGTAGGCGATTGGGTTCAGACCCCCCTTGGGTTTCGTCGGGTGGTCAACAAGTTTGACCAAGGGATCCAAGAAGTTTACGAAATAGAGACCAATGCCCTTCCTTTCTTTTCAACTTTGAACCACCGCCATGCGGTTTTGGCAGACGCTCGGGGGAACATCGCATGGAAAAGTACCCACGAGTTAGTCGAGGGGGATCGTCTGCTGCACAACACCCAAGTTCTCCCCGGCACCATTACCCACCTCCCTGAGGACTTTACGGCACCTCGTCCAAGCCAAAGCCCCACCGCAAAGCCCCTGCACATCCCGCCCCTGACACCAGAGGTGGCCTGGCTCATTGGGTTTACCCAGGGGGATGGGTATGTTGCGCTGGGGCGCGATCTCCACGGCAAGCCCTACGGTCACCTGGAGTGGAGTGCCAATACCCTGGATCCCGAGCTGCTTTCCCGTCTCCAAGCTAAGCTGGAGCAGGCGCTAGCCGCCTTCGGGCTGACAGCTACCTGCAGCTATGGGCCAGGGGAGAACAGGGCAAAGTTTGTGTGTTCCTGCATCCCGCTGGCGGAGTATTTCGAGCGGCACATCAAGAAACCAAAGCAACCCCTGCAAGTTCCCGACTTTATCCTGCGCGGCACCGTTGAGGTACGGTCAGCTTACCTGGCAGGCCTTATCGACAGCGATGGGTCAACCCGTAGTCATCCCCCCCAATTGCTGACAACTGTCCACCGCTCCTTTGCCCTGCAAGTGGGGGCTGTGCTCTCCAGTCTGGGTATTGCAGGCCGACTCAAAATCCTCCCCCCCCAGCAGGAGAACTGGCAGGTTCAATACAGCCTTACCCTACCGGCGTTCAAGGATCGGTACAACGCCTTGGTGGCTCCCTACTCAGCTAAAGGGAAGTTGCCCCAAGGGCTGGAGATGCATGGCTTTACGATTCCGGGTTCCCTGCTGCAGGAAGTATACAGCTACACTGAGATGCGCGGCATGGGCTTCCAAGGAGCTCGGTCGGTCGAAGCCAACTATGAACGATACTTGGCTGAGTCGGGGTTCGATTTGGATATCCCCGTTACAGTTAAGGGCCTAGGCAGCCATGACTGGGTACGAACCTACGACATTGAAGTCGAAGAGGCTCATTGCTTTTACTGCAATGGCTATCTCACCCACAACAGCGCGGGCATGCGCCAATTTGCCGCCGACGACGAGCTGGGATCCAGCGCCAAGGACAACCTCTGGCAGCAGGACGAGCAGGGCAACTGGAGAATTGACCCGGAGCGGGATGCCCTGCGCATGGCCAACCACACGCGCGTGTTCCACCGCAAGCCAACGCGAGAAGAGTGCATTGCGGCAGTGCGCAAGCAGTTTTACTCCGGCGAGGGAGCCATCCAGTGGGCAGGGGAAGCTGTGGCGCGGGCCAATGCCGACCTGCTCGCCACTCCAGAATTGAAACAGACCTTCCTCAACATCTATGCTTCCCAAGGCCCAGAGGAAGCTCGACGCTGGCTAAAACACCACTGGCCAACCCTGCCCGAGGCTGAACTGGAGCACCGGCTGCGGCGGTATGGGTTAAACCCTTGCGGCGAGATCATTGGATGCGACTTCCACTGCAACCTGGCTGAGATCCACCTCAACCGGCTGGATCCCCACAACCGCCAGGAACAAGAGGAGGCCTTCACAGCCGGGGCCCTGACAGCGGCGGCGCTATTGCACCATCGCTTTGTCGAGCCCCGCTTCCAGCGCTCGCGGGAGTGGGATCCCATCGTCGGCGTCTCGTTTACCGGTCTGTTTGACTTTTGCGTCAAAGCCTTTGGGGTAGACTGGCTGCGCTGGTGGCAAGAAGGGAGGCCGGATACGCCCCTGGGGCGGGAGTTCAAGCAGCAGGAGCAGGAATACCTCAGCTTTTGGAAGGAAGTTGTCCACCGCGTGGTCTGGGACTACTGCGACCGCCACGGGTTGCGCCGTCCCAACCGCTGCACCACTGTTCAGCCCGCTGGCACCAAGTCCCTGCTCACCAACGCCTCGCCCGGCTGGCACCCGCCCAAGGCCCAGCGCTACATCCGCCGCATCACCTTTGCCAAAAACGACCCCGTGGCCCTCGCCTGTCTGGACTATGGCTACTCGGTAGTGCCCGCCCAGGCGGACAAGGACGAAAACGGCAACCTGCTCAACGACCCCTTTGATCCCCGCTGTACCGAGTGGCTGGTGGAGCTGCCGGTGGAGGTGGAGTGGGCCAATTTGCCCGGCGCCGAGGAGATTGAGATTGAGCGCTTCTCCGCCCTGGCCCAGTTTGACTTTTACATGCAGGTGCAAAAGTACTACACCACCCACAACACCTCAGCTACCCTTGAGCTGCGCGAGGACGAGATCGAAGCGCTGGGATCCCGCATTTACGAGGCCATCCGCGACGACGAGGGCTACATCAGCGCAGCGCTGTTGGCCCGCTTCGACGCCCCCTTCCCCCGCCTGCCCTTCGAGAAAATCGACAAGGCCACCTACGAGCGGCTGGTGGCCGAGGTCAACACGAGACGAAGGACAGACGACTTCTTCGCGGCCCTGGCCCGCCATGACCACCACCTCGCCCTGGCAGCAGAGGGGCCGGCAGGGTGTGATGCTTTGGGGTGTCTGTTGCCAGATACGGACTCCGCCCCGCTATC
>NZ_JANSJH010000116.1:0-1737 GCF_047462495.1 Synechococcus sp. H55.2
GGGTACAGGGCGGGGCTCCTGCGGTTTCTAGCTGAAGATTGCATCCATGCTCAACCGGGATCTCTAGCCGTCCGCGTCAGGGATCATGATCTTCTCCAGCGTCTCCACCCGCACAAACCCAATCACCTGCAATTGGTCAGGTTCTATCTCTAGGCTGAGCACCCGCAGCAGGATCCCGATCTCTTCCAGCTCTTGCAGGTCAAACACCCTATTGAGCCCGCCCAAGAAGGCTGCTGAGATCTCATCAGGAACCCGTACAGAACCGATGACAAACTCCGGATTCTCCAGCTTGAGGCTGCGCCCTTCTTCCACCCGGATCCCGGCGTTGAACACCACTTCGACCGACTGCTCGGTGCCGCCGTCCCGCTCCACCAAGAGGGCAGAAAGCTGAATACGGTTGGGATCCAAAAACTCGACGCGGGGCTGACGCAGGTCAAAACGGCGAGCTTCCCTGCCAGCTCCGCCAAAGGGCAGATCTGCTTGAATATCCTGAAACTGGCGGAGCACCTCTGGCAGGTTGAGGGCAGCATTCAAGTCCTCTTCTCGCACCACCACCCGCACCGCAGCTTGCAGAGGTCGCGCCAGGCGCAGGGGAGCCCCCTGAAAAAAAGAGGGATCGATCGCCACCGGATCGGTTTCCAACTCGAGAAGCTCAAGGCGGGGGAAAGGGGCCCGATACAGCCCGCGACCGGCAATCAGCAGGCGATCCGCTTGGCCCTTCAGCAGACGGTAGTTGGGCCGGCTTTGGATGCGCACCTCCAAAACCTCGGCCCGATCCAACTGATCCAGCAAAAGCTGCCGTGCCGTCTGATCTGCCAGATAGCCTGCTCCTCCTCCCAAGCCTGCCAACAGCCCCACGAGAATCGCCAGGAGCTCCATACTCACCACCCTGATGCGCCCCAGCCCAGGTTAGCAAAGGGGCCATCTTGGGGATCCCGGCTAGCGCAGCACCTTGAGGGGACTGGCCTCGATGGGGCGGTTGCCCAGGAAGGTTTTGGCAATTTTCAGGCCATCGGCCATCACCGGACGATTGAGGGCGGGATCATGGATGAATTTGGCCCCCGAGGCAACCGTTGGGCGCCCCTCGCCCCAGGTATCCACAACCTTAAGAGTTGCGGCGGCAACCGGACGTCCGTCGGCATAGTAATCCACCACCTTCAGGGTCGAAGCCCCCACCGGACGGTGGTCGATCTCGATCTTGCTGAACTTGACAGGGCTGGGGAAGACGGGCGGGCCGGATCTCTCCGTCAGCAGTACCGGCATCTGAGCAGAGGCCCCCTCAGCAGGCAGAGGAGCCAGGTTCAGAGGGCTACCCATCTGCGTTGGCGAGACGGAGTCCTTTCCCACAGAAGAGGCTTCTTGCTCTGGAAGCGTGCTGGAATGACCATTGGGAACGGCCATAAGAATCTCCCAAGTTGATAGAAAAACAAACCAAACAGGACGGGAAAGGATCTAGACCCAGTGGGGCGCTGCAGAAGAGCCGTACAGCTCAGCCAGGCTAAAGTTGACCTCTTCAAATCCAAGCTAAGCCGAAATCTAAAAAGATTATAAACCAAACTTGGATATGGGATCCGCTGGGCACAGCTCGGCGCTCTCTTCAAACTGACCCTGTGTTCTGCTCTTGAGCTCATGGTTGTCCAGATGCAACCCATTGAACACCCCTGCGCAAGACCCAAAAGGGTTGGTACACTAGCGCTGGAGTGAGTTGGCCAGATCGATGGCGGGGATCCCTCATGT
>NZ_JANSJH010000116.1:1837-7467 GCF_047462495.1 Synechococcus sp. H55.2
GTAAAACCGGCAGCACAGGCAAGATCTCGATTTCGGTGCGCTGGGTTTGGGGGAGAGATTGCGCAGGCCAAGTGGAGCTGCCGGAGCTGACTAGGCCATGTTGAGCGATTTGGCCAAAAATTGCACCATACCCCTGGGGAAGAATGGAATAGGATGAGGCTCTATATTCGGGCAAATGTTCAGGCGCCGTCATGATGGGATCCCCTACATGGAACCCTGAAATCTCCCCGCTTACCCCATCTCCAGACTCCTGGGCTACGGGCAGTGTGTACTTTCGCTCGGATGCCCAAGGGATCCATCTGCACCTGCCCAGCACCCTGACCTGGGAAGAAGTTTGGGAGAACTTGGTGTGGCAGTTGCGCAGCCGCAAACCCCACTGGGCAGGAGTGGCCCCCCTGACCCTGTGGTGCCAAGGGCGAGAGCTGGACATGCCTGCCTTACAAATCCTTGCTGCCCTGTTGTCCCAGCATGGACTGCAACTGTGGCGCGTCCAAACCGGATCCCGCTCGACGGCGATTGCGGCGGCGACGCTGGGCTATTCTGTGGAACAATCTTCCCCCTTAGAGGCGATTCCCCCTGTCCCCCCGGATACCACCCCCCTCTACCTGCGATCCACAGTGCGCTCGGGAATGTCCGTGCGCCACCGCGGCTCGGTCTTCTTGCTGGGGGATCTCAACCCTGGCGGCGAGATCATTGCGGGCGGAGACATTTGGGTTTGGGGACGTCTGCGAGGGCTGGTGCATGCCGGCGCCGAGGGAGATAGGAGTGCTGTGATCTTGGCTTTGCAGTTGGAGCCGACTCAGTTGCGCATTGCCGATCAGGTGGCCCGTCCACCCGAGGGTGGATCCCCCCCCGACACGCCAGAGGTGGTTTACTTGCAGGAGGATGCCATCTGCATTGCCAGCCTTCAGGATTTTCTGCGGAGGGGGGTATGAGCCGAGTCATTGTCGTAACCTCTGGCAAAGGCGGGGTGGGCAAAACCACCCTAACGGCCAACCTGGGCACTGCCTTGGCGCGCTTGGGTCGCTCGGTGGTGGTGGTGGATGCCGACTTTGGCCTGCGCAACCTGGACTTGTTGCTGGGGCTGGAGAATCGGGTGGTGTACACGGCTCTAGAGGTGATTGCGGGGGAATGTCGCC
The DNA here is from genome assembly GCF_047462495.1 of Synechococcus sp. H55.2. Classification (NCBI taxonomy): domain Bacteria; kingdom Bacillati; phylum Cyanobacteriota; class Cyanophyceae; order Synechococcales; family Synechococcaceae; genus Synechococcus; species Synechococcus sp. H55.2. Next base: position 2,977 of record NZ_JANSJH010000116.1, read on the forward strand.
TTGAACAAGCGTTGGTGAAAGACAAACGCACCCCCAATCTCTCGCTGTTGCCAGCAGCCCAAACCCGCAACAAAACGGCGGCCAACCCAGATCAGATGCGCCAGTTGATCGAGAAGCTGGCCGGCAGCCACGACTATGTGCTGATCGACTGCCCGGCAGGGATCGAACAGGGGTTTCGCAATGCCATCGCGGGGGCCGGCGAGGCACTCATCGTCACCACCCCGGAGGTGGCGGCAGTGCGGGATGCAGATCGCGTAGTGGGCTTGTTGGAAGCTGCACAAATTGCACCGACCCAGCTTATCGTCAACCGCCTGCGCCCCGATATGGTGGCAGCCGGCCAGATGATGTCGGTGGAAGACGTGGTGGAGGTGCTGGCCATCCCCTTGGTGGGTATCATTCCAGAAGACCGGGAGGTGATCGTCTCCACCAACAAAGGGGAGCCCCTAGTCCTCTCGGCCAACCCAACTCTGGCTGCTCAGGCCATCCAGCGCATTGCCCGACGGCTGGAAGGGGAGACGGTGGAATTCCCCAAGTTGGCCAGCTTGGGTGAGTCTTTCTGGGAAAAAGCCAAGCGGTTTTTAAACCAAAAGGTGCTTTGAATGGCTCTTCTGCCTGATTTGGATTGGGTTTGCCCATCCCCATTCGCCTTAACGACTGACTCCAGCTACCGCTAAGGCCCATGCTTCTCGATTTCTTAGATCAGCTTTTCTCCCGCCACTCCGGCAGCAGCCGCGAGCAGGCCAAGCAACGCCTGAAACTGATCTTGGCCCACGACCGCACCGACCTCACCCCGGCAGCCTTGGAAGCGATGCGGCTGGAGATTTTGGGGGTGGTGTCCCGCTATGTGGAGCTGGATGCGGAGGGGCTGCAATTTCACTTGGCGGCAGAAGGGGGGACGACGGCCCTGATCGCCAACCTGCCCATTCGTCGTGTCAAGCCCCTGGCGGAGGCCGGCCCCTGCCAAGAGGACAGCCTGCAACAGGGAGCTGCCCCCTCCGAGGGCGGCCATTTGAGTTCACCTTCGGCCTGAGCTACCCTAGACTCAAGGAGCAGTAACTTCAAGGTGTTACATAAAAGTGTTACATTCGGCCAGAGTTTGCCTGTTCGTCAAGATGCTTTCTCGCTGCTCCCACCTGTGTCTGTCCCGGCCCGGAGCGACTTGTAGTTGTTAACAGCCTGTTCATGTCAACCTTCTGTGGCCCCAACGCTAACCAAGACAGAACTGCTGGGACAGAGTTCTCGCTAAGGGAGGTTGAGCCTCGGCATGGAAAACTCCTTTGAGCTGACGATCCTGTTTACGCTGGCCCTAGTGGCCGGGATCGCAGCTCAAGTCCTGGCCAATTTTGTCAAGGTGCCCAGCATTGTTTTCCTGCTCCTGTTTGGGGTGCTGCTGGGCCCGGATGGCCTGAGCTGGGTTCACCCCCAGGTTATGGGATCCGGGCTGGAGGCGCTGGTGTCGTTGGCGGTGGCTCTGATCCTGTTTGAGGGGGGGCTGAACCTGCGGCTGCAACGCCTCAACCAAGTCTCCGATAGCCTGCGCAATTTGGTGTTGTTGGGATCCCTGCTGACCTTGGTGGGGGGAGCGGTGGCGGCCCACTATTTGGGGGAGTTTCCCTGGCCCCTGGCCTTTTTGTTCGGATCCCTGGTGGTGGTGACGGGGCCGACGGTGATTAACCCCATCCTGAAGCGGGTACGGGTCGATTCCGCCGTCAGCACCCTGCTGGAAGGGGAAGGGGTGCTCATCGATCCGGTGGGGGCCATCTTGGCGGTGGTGGTGCTGCAGGTGGTGCTTTCTGGCCACCCCAGCTTCCTCATGGCCTTGGAGCAGTTGTCCAGCCGCTTGGCCATTGGGTCGGCGGTGGGGGCGCTGGGGGGCTGGCTGATGGGATCCTTTCTGCTCTGGTCGCGGCAGTTTTTGACGGAGGAGCTGCGCAACTCGGTGGTGCTGGCGGGGGCGCTGGGGGTGTTTGCCCTGGCCCAGTCGCTGCGCTCCGAGGCGGGGCTGATGGCGGTGGTGATGGCGGGCCTGGTGGTGCGGCAGAAGGCGGCCATTGCCGAGCGGAGCGTGCGCCAGTTCCATGGCCAGTTGGTGGTGGTCGCTATCTCGGTATTGTTTATCCTGCTCACGTCCACCCTCTCTCTGAAGGCGGTATTTGCTCTGGGCTGGGGAGCGTTGGCCACGGTGCTCTGCCTGATGCTGGTGGTGCGCCCCTTGAGCGTGTGGCTGTGTACCTGGCGCAGCGACCTCAATTGGCGGCAGAAGCTGTTTGTGGCCTGGCTGGCCCCCCGCGGCATTGTGGCGGCTTCGGTGGCCTCTTTGTTTGCCATTTTGCTCACCGAGCGGGGCATTACCGGGGGAGATGCCCTCAAGGCGCTGGTGTTTTTGACCATCTCGCTCACGGTGACGGTGCAGGGGCTGACCGCCGCCTGGGTGGCCCGCTGGCTGGGCTTGGATCAGGGCAGTTCTACCGTGATCGTCGGCAACCATCCGCTGGTCGACCAGTTGGCCCAGTTGCTGCGCTCCCTCAACCAGGCGGTGGAGGTGCTGCCACTGCCGTCGGGATCCCGTCTGCGCGAGCCTGTCGGCCCAGCCGAGCTCAACGGCCACAAAGCCGGCCATACCTCAGGGCCCCAGCCCCCCACCAGCAATGGGCTCTCCAAAGCTCTGCCCGTTCGCGTCAGCGGGACGGAGTCCTTGGAGGAACCTGGCCAGGTGCTTCCCGGATCTTTGCAGGAAGCCGTGCTGAGCGAGTCAGCCTTCTTGAAAGCCGATATCGACCATGCGGAGACGCTGCTGATCCTGACTTTGGATCCCCAGATGAACTGGGCCATTGCCGAGTTGATGGTGAAGCTCTCGGTTTCCGCTGCCATCTGGACGGTATTGCTGCCGGAGATGCCCATCTCAGAAGGGATCCGCACCCTGCCGATCCCCTTTTCCCAACTGCAGCGCTGGGCCGGCTACCTGGAGGCCAACCGGGCCGAGTTGCGCTCGATCACCCTGCCCACCTTGGCGGATCTGGGTCTGAAGCCCCCCCAATTGACAGTGGCCTCGGCCCAGGAGTCGATCTCGGCGGCGCGCTCAGCTCTGCTCAACCCCTTTTCAGCCCAGATGGAAGTGGAGGATCCCACGTTGGAGCGGCTGCGGGATCAGTTTGCCTACCGCATCAAAGCCGATCTCTGCCTGCCTTTGTTGCTGGTGCGCCCGCAGCGCTTGGGGGGCTGGTTCCGGGAGGGAGGCGGATCGTCTCAACTGGGCCGGTTGTTTTACCTGCCTGAGCCGGACGTTTGGCGACGCGGAGATCGCATCTACTACCTGGAGCGCACGTCCAGCCCTGTAGAGGCCGCTGCTCCCTTTGCCAGAGAGTCGGATCCCCCGGAATGGGATCCACCCTCAGCCGAGTTACTGCCCCAGTATGTTGAGGGCGTCAAGCTCCACTTTGATCTCTAGGGATCTCGAGGCAGCCAGCGGCCACTGGGGATGAGCGAGCACCCCTGCACCTGCTTGGGCCGACCTAGGTATACCCAGGCCGAGGTGCCGCTCTCCAATTGCACCCACCGTCGTTCGTACAGCCGCGGGTGATCTTCCAGCTCGTCTAGGCGGGGTAACAGGCTCAAGGGAATGCGGTAGCGCTCGCCGTAGAGCCGATTTTGGCCAGGAACCGCCATCGGGTAGGGGCCGAGATCGTAGAGGTCGATGTGGTTGAGGCTGTCGGTTCCCAAAAACTCTGCTCCTTGCAGCAGGCTGTGGTACTGGCCACCCCGCAGCAGGGATCCGTAAACGAAAACCACTGTCGTCTGTTCCATCGTGCTCTGGGACAGGGTGAATTAGGGAGATTGGGCCAATTTTTGGCCGATGCGCGGCTCCGAGCCGGCCAGCAGGCGCTCGATGTTGCGTCGATGAGCCCCGATCACATACACTCCGCCCGCCAAGGCAAACAACACATAGGGCAGAGGCTGAGCCATTGCCCACATCAGCAGCGGGGCCACCACCGCCGCCAGCAAAGAGCTGAAGGAGACAATGCGGGTGAGGGCGATCCCCAGTAGCCAGACTCCGCAAGTGGCCAGCGCCACCGGCCAAGCCATAGCCAACAAGATCCCCAGGCTGGTGGCCACCGATTTGCCCCCCTTGAAGCCCAGCCAACAGGAGCGGCTATGGCCGATCACCGCCCCCAGGGCCGCTACGACCACCCACCACGGCGATCCCAAAGCCGATCCCAGGGCCACCGCTGCCGCCCCCTTGGCAGCATCCACCAGCAACACCAGCAGCGCCGGCCCCTTGCCCAGCGTCCGCAACACATTGGTTGCCCCCGTCGAGCCGGATCCCTGTTGGCGGAGGTCGATGCCGCCCCACCAACGGCCTACCCAGTAGCCGGTGGGGATGGATCCCAGGAGATAGCCCCCCAGCGCCGCCAGGAGAGCAGCAAACAATGTAGGCATGGCCGGATCTTGAACGCTCTTCCCTCACTTTGCCACATGGCTTGAGCTGCAACT
>NZ_JANSJH010000117.1:0-7385 GCF_047462495.1 Synechococcus sp. H55.2
GTAGTCCGGTGCAATCCACCGAGATCCGGGGATAAGACATAAAGGCTGGGGCAGGATCCCCTCTGACCCATTTCCTCGGATCTCGGCCAGGGATCCCTATACTGGGGTAGAAGCACTGGAAGGCACCGGAACGGCAAGGGTAGCATTAGGTCAGACTGCTAGAGGGGGAAACAACCGATGGGATTGTTCGATCGGGTCAGCCGAATCATCAGATCCAATATCAACGCGCTGGTCAGCAGCGCCGAAGATCCGGAGAAAATCCTGAACCAAACCATTCAGGACATGTCGGAGGATCACTACCAAATGCGGCAAGCGGTTGCCCAGGCCATTGCTGCCCAGAAGCGGATCGAGCGGCAGTATGAGCAAGCGCAGCAGAACGTTGACGAGTGGCAAAGACGGGCCGAGTTGGCCCTGCGCAACAACAACGAAGCCCTGGCCCGCGAAGCGCTGGTGCGCAAGAAAACCTTTGCCGAAACTGCCCAGAGCCTGAAGCGGCAGTTGGATGAGCAGACCAAGCAGGTGGAGGTCTTAAAGGCCAACATGACCAAGCTGGAGAGCAAAATCGCCGAGGCCAAGACCAAGAAAGATATGCTCATCGCCCGGGCCCGCGCTGCCAAGGCTTCTCAACAAATTAACCAGGTCATCGGACGGGTGGACGCCACCAGTGCCTTCGCGGCTTTCGAGCGCATGGAGGAGAAGGTGAACTCCCTGGAAGCTCAGTCGGCGGCGGTGGCGGAGCTGGCGGTGGACAACTTGGAGAACCAGTTTGCCGCTTTGGAAGCAGGTGGGTCGGATGTCGATCACGAGCTGATGATGCTGAAAGCGGCGATGCAGGGCCAATTGCCCGCCGGAGAGCGGAAAGTTTTGCCGCAAGCCCAATCTGCTGCCTCGGCTGAAAGCGAGGTAGATGCGGAGTTGGAAAATCTGCGCCGCGAAATCGACCAGCTTTGAACAACGGGAGGCCGTGTCTGCCTGAGTTCCTGGGGCATGTTTCCTCTTGGCTTAGGTGGGTTGGGGTGTCCTTACCGGGGGGACACAGAGTGGTAAGCTAGCCCAGAAGAGCTCTCGGCCTGCTTCTGGCAGGGGGGGAGCTTGGGTTAAGGTAGCCTTCCTGCGTTTTTGCGAGAGAACCAACAGCGATGACAACAGCGAGTATCAAGCCTCTTTTAGATGCCAAGCAACTGTTGCAGGCTTATGCGTCTGGCCAGCGGGATTTCTCTGGCTCCAACTTGAGCGGAGCCCAGTTGAGCGGTGCGAACTTGAGGGGCATCATTCTGCGGGATGCCGATTTGAGTGGGGCGGATCTGCGCGAGGCGGATTTGGCAGGGGCGGATCTCTCCGGAGCCGACCTGCGCGGAGCCAAGCTGCGACGGGTGAACCTAATCGGAGCTAAGTTGGTGAAGGCGGATCTGCGGGGGGCCAACCTCTACCGGGCTAAGTTGCTCAGGGCTGACCTTAGCGAAGCAGAGCTGAACCGGGCCGATCTGCGCATTGGCGCCGATCTGCGCGGAGCCATCATCACCAACACCCACTTCCGTGGCGCCCTTTACGACGAGTACACGAAGTTCCCGGATGGCTTTAACCCGACCGAGATGGGCATGTAGGCTTTCTAGGGAACCAGCTCCTGCCACAGTTGGGTAACGCCTTCGGCAGCTGCTACAAAGGGCGGGTTGTGCAGCTCCGGTTTGTTGTAGCGCAAGGGATCCCCTTGCAAGTTCGTGACACTTCCCCCCGCCTGCTCGACGATACAGTGGGCGGCGGCGGTATCCCATTCCAGGGTGGGGCCAAAGCGGGGGTAGAGATGGGCGGATCCCTCGGCCACCAGGCAAAACTTGAGGGCGCTACCCACAGACTTGACTTCGAGAGAACCGTAGCGCCGTCGCAGCCGCTCCAGGAATTGCTCCGTCTCCGGGCTGCGGTGGGAACGGCTGGCCACCACCTGCAGAGGAGCCTGGGCGGGGGGGCGGGCCCGGATGGGCTCTTTGCCTTTGTAGGCCCCCAGCCCTTGCGCTGCCCTGTAGGTAAGGCCGAGAGCCGGGGCATGGACGACGCCTAAGATGGGGATCCCCGCCTCGACGAGGGCGATGTTGACCGTGAACTGGCCGTTGCGCCCGATAAACTCGCGCGTGCCATCTAGGGGATCCACCAGCCAGAACTGCCGCCACTGTTGCCGCTCCGAATAGGGGATCCCGCCGCATTCTTCCGACAGCACGGGGATCCCCGGAGTTAGATCTTGCAGGCCCCGCAGGATCAGGTGGTGGGCGGCCAGATCTGCTTCAGTGAGGGGGGAGAAGTCGGTCTTGTCCCTGACTTGGATCTGCTCTTGCCGATAGATCTCCAGAATGGCCTGCCCGGCTGCTTCTGCAAGGCGGCTGACATGGGGCAAGAGATCGGCCAGATCCTGCATGGGCAACCCCCCAAGATTTAGCAGCGCACCGGAATGCCGTGGGCGGCCAAATCGGCTTTGATCTGGGCAATCGTCAACTGGCCGTAGTGCAACAGAGAAGCCAACAGGGCTGCCTCTGCCCCCCCCTCCTGCAGAGCTTGGCGGATGTGGGCACAGTCTCCCGCCCCCCCTGAGGCGATCACCGGCACCGCCACCGCCTCGGCCACGCGGCGGGTCAGCTCCAGGTCGTAGCCCGCTTGGGTGCCGTCGGCGTCCATGCTGGTGAGCAAGATCTCCCCTGCCCCTCGCTCGGCCACGGTTTTGGCCCACTCCACCACGTCCAGCCCCGTCGGCTCCCTCCCCCCGCGCACGTACACTTCCCATCCCCCTGGTTTGGCGCGGGCGTCGATAGCCACCACGATGCACTGGGATCCAAACTGACGGCTGGCCTGGGTGACCAGATCCGGATCCCGGACTGCCGCCGAGTTGAGGCTTACCTTGTCGGCCCCGGCCCGCAACAGTTGCCGGATCCCTTCCACATCGCGGATCCCACCTCCCACCGTGAGGGGGATGAACACCTGCTCCGCCGTGCGCTGCACCACCTCCAGCAAAATCTCCCGCTCCTCGTGGGTAGCGGTGATGTCCAGAAAGACCAGCTCGTCCGCCCCCGCCCGATCATAAGCCTGGGCCAGCTCCACCGGATCCCCGGCATCGCGCAACTGCACAAACTGGATCCCTTTGACCACCCGCCCCGCCGCCACATCCAGACAGGGAATGATCCGTTTGGCCAACATCGCCTTCTCCTCCGCTGGCGTGATGGCCTAGCCGAAGCTGATGACCAAGAAGGGTTCTTGAAACTTGGCCCCGGCCACCTGCCGACCCGCCAGGCTGGGAGGCAAGAACAAATTGCGCCGCTGATCCCCGGCGGTGATGGTCAGCTCCGGGCCCGACTGGCTCAGCTCGATCTGGGCCTTGCTGAAGCCGGGAATAAACAGCTTGACTGTACGCGCTCCCTCGTCGATGGCCACGGGCGGCGGCACATCCGGCACGGCGAATATGCCCCCCACCGCTGCCTCCAAAGCTGACCAATCGGATCCTTGACGCAGGGGAAGTGTGCGTACGGTCAAGGGGAAAAAATCGGCAGCCGAGACCTCGCCCGGAGCCAGAGGGGTGACCCAGAGACCGCCCACCGTCAGCCCCACCATCTGGGCACTGCCCCAGAGGTAACGGGCGGTCTGGACAGCCATCGGATCTGGGGTGGTCACCAAGTGGGCCAACACACGGCGCGGATCGGCGATGGCCTGCCGCCCCTGCTCGAAAATGTTGGTCATCCCCCCCAGCCGATTCGACAGATCCTCTAGAGACGAGAACTCCACGGTGCTGACAGACCGCAACAGCGGCTCGGCAAAGGGGCGCAGGGTCTTGGCCAAGTCGGATCCCCAAAAAGCCTGGGAAGCCCGCCGCCAGTACCAACTGGCCACCTCCGGGATCCCAAAAGCCCGCAAGGTGGTCAGATCCCCCGGCCCATCGTAGAGAATGCAGTCGTATTGGCCGCTGTCATCGTAACGGCGCAGCGCTTCCAGAGCCAGGGCCTGATCCATGCCCGGCAACACCCCCAGCTCCTGGCCGTAGATCTCCCGGAAAAAGGGAGTGCGCACATATCGGGCTTCCAGCTCTTTGGCCGCCGTCCAGTGTTGTTCCAGAAGCTGAGTTGTGCGCAACTGCACCACGCTCAAATTGGCAGCAATGGTCACCGGCTCCCCGGCAAGTGGGATCCCGCCCAAGAGCATCTCCAGCGCCGGCCCCGCCTGATGGCCCACCAACAGCACTCGCCGCCCCTGTTGGGCTGCTGCCCGCGCTGCTGCCACCGCCAACGTGCTCCGGCCTGTGCCCCCCTTACCCAAAAAGGTGAGGATCTGGCTCATTCCCGCTCTCCTGCCTCGCCGTAGATGTCGATGTACAAAGACTGGCCCGCCAACTGGGCTGCCGCCATCATCACCTGCCGAATCGCCTGCAGAGTGCGCCCGCCGCGCCCGAATACCCGCCCGCGATCCTTGGGGTCAAAGGCCAGCCGCAGCCATACCTTGCGCCCGCCACAGGTGGTTTCCACGTCCATCTGCAGCCCAGATGAGCTGAGCAACGGCTCGATCAAAAGATGGACAAGGGCTTTGTAGTCTGGCATGGGCGTCTGGCAAGGAAAAACGGGTTCAAGCCGAGCCTATAGCCAAAAGGTTAACCGATGGCGTCAGCGGGACGAAGTCCTTATCCTAGGCTTTGGCTGCTTCTTCGACCCGTGGCTCTTCAATTGCAGATTCTTGGTGGCTCGATTCTGGCAGGGATCCAGCCTCTGCCACAGCCGGCTCTGCATCGGGTTCAGGAGCTTCCGTAGCAGGTTCTTCTGTTGGCTCAGGGATCCCAGCTTCAGGCTTGGCGATGGCCGGGATGCGAATCGAGGCAACCACTCCGCCTTCTCCTGCTTTCAGCATCTCGTAGATGCCGGCCTTTTTGAGAAGACCCTCCACGGTCTCCGTGGGCTGAGCGCCACAACGCAACCATTTGAGCAGGCCCGCCGTCTCCAAAACCGTCTCTTTGGTGCGCGGGTTGTAGTAGCCCAATTCCTCCAGCGGACGGGCCTCGCGACGGCTTTTACTTTCGATGGCGATGATGCGATAGCTGGGTTGCCGTTTTTTTCCGTAGCGCTTGAGCCGCAATTTGACCATGGGGTATCTGCTCCTTAGGGTTGCTCCGCAAGCTGTGAAGGGTGGTTAGAGAAAAACCAAAATCAAACCCGTGCCCGCCACCCCGATCCCCTACCGGAAATCTGGGCAGACACAGGCTCTCTATTTTAGTCGATTTTTTCCTTGGCTGAAAAAGAGCCAAACCGACGCCGGGCGGCGCTCTTCATGGCAAAGTTGAAGAGGAAACCCACACTCAGCAACACCCCCCATGGTCAACTACGCCGACTTGACAGATGAGCAGCGCCAGCTCTACCTCAAAGCCCTGATCGCGGTGGCCCGAGTGGACGGCCAGTTGGACGAAGAGGAAACCAACTTTTTCCTGCAAATTGCCGAAGGGATGGGCATTGAAGAACAGGTGGCCCAAACCTATCTGGCCGAGAAAACAGACGCAACCCTAGACCTCAGCGGGATCCCGCCTCTGCACAACGCAGCCGGGGCCTTGATCCTGCGGGATCTGACAACAATGGCGGTGGTCAACAACGAGCTGACAGAAAAGGAGGAGGCGCTCATTTTTGAGATCGGCAAGGCCATGCAGTTCAGCCGGGAGGAGATCGACGAGTTCCTGAACTGTGCCTTCATGGGCCTGCAATGGCAACTGAAGAACAGGGGCTTGCTAGAGCGCTACGCCCAGCCTTCTCAGGGAGATCCAGCTACCGAATAGCATTAGATAGCATCAGCCAGAACAGCCGGCCTTGGCAACCGCATCAACACCCCGGCTTGGTGTTTCCCCCAACCAAGCCAGGGAGCCTTTCAGGTTCAGCCCAGACATCTGGCCATCGCAACCTAGCCGATAAAGCGATCCAGGGCCCGTTGCAGCTCTTCCAGCTCCACTTCGATATTGCCGGTCTCGATGGCGTGGCGGATGCAATGGCGGATGTGATCGTCCAGGATCAGCCGCGCCACCCGATCCAGCGCCCCCTTGACGGCGGCAATTTGTAGCAGCACATCTGGACAAGGTTGATCCTGCTCGATCATGGAGCGGATCCCGTGAACGTGCCCCTCGATGCGCGCCAAGCGGTTGATCAACTTGCGCCGTGACTGAGGATCATGATGGTGAGGCTGGGCCCGCCCAGACAGGGGCGGCTTTTCCAGCGCCAACTCCCACTCCTCCTCCCAATCGGGTTCTGAAGGGAGCGGTGGAACGGAGCGAGCGCCAAGTGGAAGGACAGGATCGGACATAAAAAGGGCAGAAGACTGCTTGCATAATACTGCTTGGTTTTCCCTGGGAACGATAGGGTACTCTACAATAAGAAAAGATATGAAATTTTGTAAAACCTCTCATACGCTGGCTCCATGACCTCTGTGCTCTCCCCCTTTGGCCCTGTAGAAGCGGATCTGGAGCGTTTACGCCAGAACCTGACGCGGTTGGTTAGCGCCAAGCACCCCATTCTGGCTATGGCTGCCGAGCATCTGTTTTCGGCAGGTGGGAAAGGGATCCGGCCAGCCATTGTGCTCCTCATTGCCCGTGCCACCACTCCCGATGGGGAGATCACACCCCGCCACTGGCGCTTGGCAGAGATTACCGAGATGATCCACACGGCCAGCTTGGTACACGATGATGTCATCGATGCTGCCGACGTGCGACGAGGAATCGACACGGTAAACACCCTCTTCGACAATCGGATAGCCGTGCTGGCGGGGGATTACCTCTTCGGTCAGGCTGCCTGGTATTTGGCCAGTCTGGACAATCTGGAAGTGGTGAAGCTCCTTTCCAAGGTGATCATGGATCTGCCAGAAGGAGAGGTGCGTCAGAGCCTTACCCGCTTCAACCCGGATGTGTCGATGGAGGACTACCTGGCCAAGAGCTTCTACAAAACGGCCTCCCTGATGTCCGGCAGTTCCAAGGCTGCCGGTCTGCTGAGTGGGGTGAGCGAGGAGGTGGCGGATCGGCTATTCGATTTTGGGCGGGATCTGGGCATTGCCTTTCAGATCGTTGACGATCTGCTGGACTTCACCGCTTCGGCAGAGATGCTCGGCAAGCCGGTGGGATCCGACCTCATCCAGGGCAACCTCACCGCACCCGTTTTATTCGCCTTAGAGGAATTTCCCCAGATGCGGGAGCTCATTCTCAGGGAACTGTCCAACCCGCAAGACCTGAAGCAGGCCCTAGAGTGGGTGTATCAAAGCGAAGGGATCCCACGCTCTCGTCAGTTGGCGCGAGACTATGCCCGTCAGGCCGCCGAGGCGCTGGAAGTGCTCCCGGATTCTGTAGCCCGCCGGGCTCTGTTTCAAATGGTGGACTATGTGCTGGAGCGGCTGCA
>NZ_JANSJH010000118.1:0-3490 GCF_047462495.1 Synechococcus sp. H55.2
GGGGGTGAGGGGTTAAAATCGCCCTGTCAGGCCCAAAACCGCACCGCCTGCCGGGATCCCTGGCACCCAAGAAAAGGCTGCAGCCTATTGAGGGGATCCCCACTCAACGGTTAGGGTTGCCAAGGTGTCCAAATCCTGTTTCTATTGCCGATATGATGAGCCAAGCCCCTCTGCGCAGCATCGTCTCTCCCTTAACCCACAACCCCCTCTGGTACAAAGACGCGATCATCTACGAGCTACCGGTGCGGGCTTTTGCCGATAGCGATGGCGATGGAGTGGGCGACTTCCAGGGCCTGACGGAAAAGCTGGACTACCTGCAGGATCTGGGCATCACGGCCCTCTGGCTGCTGCCCTTTTTCCCCTCCCCTCTGCGGGATGATGGGTACGATGTTTCTGACTTTACCAACGTCAACCCCACCCTAGGCACCCTAGAGGACTTCAAAATCTTTCTAGATGCCGCCCACCAACGCGGGATCCGCGTCATCATCGAGCTGATCCTCAACCACACCTCCGATCAGCATCCCTGGTTTCAGCGGGCTCGGCGCGCCGCCCCCGGCACCCCCGAGCGGGACTTCTACGTTTGGAGCGACACCCCGGAAAAGTACAAAGAGGCCCGCATCATCTTTCAAGACTTTGAAACTTCCAACTGGGCCTGGGATCCGGTGGCCAAAGCCTACTACTGGCATCGCTTCTACTCCCACCAGCCGGATCTCAACTACGACAATCCTGCCGTGCAGAAGGCCATCTTCGAGGTGGTGGACTTTTGGCTGAGCATGGGGGTGGACGGCCTGCGGTTGGACGCGGTGCCCTATCTGTACGAGCGGGAGGGCACCAACTGTGAGAACCTGCCGGAAACCCACCTCTTCCTCAAGGCCCTGCGCAAACACATCGACCAAAGGTATCCGCATCGCATGCTGCTGGCAGAGGCCAACCAGTGGCCGGAAGATGCTGTGGCCTACTTCGGCGACGGGGACGAGTGCCACATGGACTTCCACTTCCCCCTGATGCCGCGGCTGTTCATGGCCATCCAGATGGAGGATCGCTTCCCCATCATCGACATCCTGCAGCAGACTCCCCCCATTCCCGAAACCTGCCAGTGGGCCATTTTCTTGCGCAACCACGACGAGCTCACCCTGGAGATGGTCACCGACGAAGAGCGGGACTACATGTACCAGGTGTACGCCAAGGATCCCAACGCGCGGGTCAACCTGGGCATCCGCCGCCGCTTGGCGCCCCTGCTGGGCAACAGCCGCCGCCGCATCGAGCTGATGAACAGCCTGCTGTTTTCTCTGCCCGGCACGCCGGTGATCTACTACGGCGACGAGATCGGCATGGGGGACAACATCTACCTGGGGGATCGCAACAGCGTGCGCACGCCGATGCAGTGGAGCGCCGACCGCAACGCCGGCTTCTCTCGGGCTAACCCGCAGAAGCTCTACCTGCCCATCGTCATCGACGCCGAGTACCACTACGAAACCGTCAACGTGGAAGCGCAGCGGAACAACCCCTATTCCCTGTGGTGGACGATGAAACGGATGATCGCGGTGCGCAAGCGCTTCCAAGCTTTTGGCCGCGGCTCTTTTGAGCTGCTGCACCCGGAAAACCGCAAGGTGCTGGCCTTCATGCGGGCCTACGGCGACGAGCGCATCCTGGTGGTGGCCAATCTCTCCCGCTATGTGCAGTGCGTGGAGCTGGACTTGGCTCACTGGGAGGGGCTGATCCCGGTGGAGATCTTCGGGCGCACGCCGTTTCCTCCCATCGGCCAACTGCCCTATTTCCTGACCCTGGGCCCTCACTCCTTCTACTGGTTTTCCCTCGAGCCGCAGCGACCAACGGAGCGGATCCACCCTAGCCACAGCAAGCCGGAAGAGTTGGATCGCCTGCCCACCCTGCTGGTTCAAAACGGCACCTGGGAAAGCCTCTTTCAAGGGGAAAGCCAAAAGCAGGTGGAGGCGGTCTTGGGCGACTACCTCTACCGCTGCCGTTGGTTCGGCTCCAAAGCCCGCCAGATCCAGTCGGCCCAGGTTTTGGATGCCATTCCCTGTAACCGGGAAGGGGATCCCCCCTTTCGGGGCCAGATTTTGCTCTTGCAAGTCGAGTTTACCGAGGGGGAAGCAGAACTCTACTCTTTACCCGTGGGCTACGCCACTCAAGAGGCGGCCCTGCACCTGCGCGTAGAGGCGCCCCAGGCAGTCATCCTCCCTGTGCAGGTGGCCGGGGATCCGCCGGGCGTGCTTTTCGACGCGCTGGCCGATAAAACCTTTTTGTCGTTGCCGCTGCAGATCATCGCCCAGCAGGGCCGCCTGCGCCACTCCTCAGGGGAGCTGTGGGCCACCACCTTTGCTCCCTTTGAGTACGACCTCGGCCTTGAACCCCGCATCCTCAAGGCGGAGCAGAGCAACACCTCGGTGGTCTACGGCAATCAGTACATCCTCAAGTTCTATCGCAAGGTGGCCGAGGGGGTGAATCCAGAGCTAGAGATCGGCCGCTACCTGCTGGAGCACCATCCCCAGGTGCGGGTGCCGCGGCTGTTGGGATCCCTGGAATATCGCCGCCGCCGTGGGGCGCGGGGCTTTGATCCCAGCGATCAGCCCATCACGTTGGCCATTTTGCAGGAGTACATCCCCAACGAGGGGGATGCCTGGCACTACACGCTGGACAGCCTGGGGCAGTTTTTCGAGACGGTGCTGGTTCACTACCTAGAGGTGGATCCCGTGCCCGTTCCGCAGGGATCCTTCTTGGAGCTGTCTCAACTCCCCTTGCCGGAGCTGGCCTACGCCACCATTGGCAGCTACCTGGAGTCGGTGCGGATCTTGGCCAAGCGCACCGCCGAGCTGCACCTTGCTCTGGCTGCCGACACCGAAAACAAAGACTTTGCCCCCGAGCCCTTCTCCAGTCTCTACCAACGCTCCATCTATCAATCCATGCGCAATTTGGTGGGGCAGGTGTTTCCGCTGCTGAACAAGCAGATCCCCAAGCTGCCGGAGGTGGAGGCCAAGTTGGCCCGGGCTGTTCGCGACCAAGAAGGGGAGATCATGAGCCGCTTCCGCCTCATCCTGGAGCGGAAGATCACGGCTTTGCGCACTCGCTGCCATGGGGATTACCACTTGGGCCAGGTGCTGTTTACCGGCAAGGACTTTGTCATCATCGACTTTGAAGGGGAGCCGGCCCGCTCCCTGGGAGAACGCCGCCTCAAACGCTGCCCCCTGCGGGATGTGGCAGGGATGCTGCGCTCTTTCCACTACGCCGTTCACACCGGCTTGCGCCAGCAACTGGAAAGCGGCCTGGTCTGCGGGGACAAGTGCCCCGACATGATGCGCTGGGCCCAGTTTTGGCACCGCTGGGTTTGTGCTGCTTTCTTGGCCGAGTATCTCCAGGTGGCTTCCCAAGGGGCTTTTCTGCCCCGCAGCCCGCAGGAGCTGGAAGTGCTGCTAGAGGCCTATCTGCTGGAGAAGGCCATCTACGAGCTGGGCTACGAGCTCAACCACCG
>NZ_JANSJH010000118.1:3590-7348 GCF_047462495.1 Synechococcus sp. H55.2
GGTGGAGATCCCGCTGCGGGGGATCCTGCAGTTGCTGGGCATTTCCACCCAGGTTTGAGGGATCCCGGATGTGCGGACGGTTTAGCCTGGCGGTTGCTCCCGAACGGCTGCAGCAGCATTTTCAACTCGGGAAGGGGGCAGTGGCGGCGCTCCAGCCCCGCTACAACATCGCCCCTTCTCAGCCGCTGCTGGCGGTGGTGGCGGGATCCCTTCAGCGCCAGGCCACTCAGTTCCGCTGGGGCTTGATCCCCAGTTGGAGCCGCACTCCCAAGGCCGGGTGGATCAATGCCCGCGCCGAGACCGTGGCCGAGAAACCCTCTTTCCGCCAGGCCTTTTGCCGCCGCCGCTGCCTGATCCCGGCAGATGGCTTCTACGAGTGGGCCGACCAGGGCACGGCCAAGCGACAGCCCTACTGGTTTTACCTGCTGGATCGACCGGTGTTTGCCTTTGCCGGCATTTGGGAGCGCTGGCGCAGCCCACAAGGGGTGGAGAGAGAAACTTGCGCCATCCTCAACACGCCAGCCAATCGGCTAATGGGGCTTTTCCACGAGCGGATGCCGGCCATTTTGCTAGAAGACGATTACGACCTCTGGCTGGATCCGCAGGTGCGGGATCCGGCGCGGCTCCTGCCCTTGCTTCGCCCCTACCCGGCAGAGGCCATGGCCGCCTACCCCGTCAGCACCCATGTCAACAACCCTCGCCACGAGGATCCCACATGCCGGGCTCCCATCGGAGAAGCGGTGCAGGGATCCAACCTCAGCGAGCCCGCTGGTAGCGCATCCCCGGCAGTTGCACCAGCCAGCCCTCCAGTTCCATAAGCAGCAGGGTGCTGGAGAGGGTGGCAATGTCCATCTGGGTGGCCTGAGCCAGGGCATCGAGGCTGAGGATGTCGTTGCCCAGGAGCTGCCAGAGAAGCTGCTGCTGCGGATCCCTGGGGCCGGCGGACAAGGGTTGGTCTGGGAGAGGGGATCCCTCAACCAAGCCCAGCTCTTGGAGCAGCTCCTCGATCCCCAGGATCATCGCTGCACCACTGCGGATGAGGTGCAGACAGCCGCGGGCCGCTGCCGTGTCGATATTCCCCGGCAGGGCATACACCTCCCGCCCGTATTGGTTGGCCAGGTGAGCGGTAATCAGCGCCCCTGAGCGCTCTGGGGCCTCCATCACCAGGGTGGCGCGGCAGAGGCCGGCGATAATGCGGTTGCGCTGGGGAAAGTGCTCCTTGGCCGGCGGCGTGCCGGGGGGATATTCGCTGAGGACGGCCCCTTGTTCCAGGATGCGCCGGTAGAGAGCGCGATGGTGGTCGGGGTAAACCTGATCCACCCCAGTTCCCACCACGGCCACCGTCTTGCCGCCTGCCTCCAGGCAGGCCTGGTGGGCAATGCCGTCGATCCCGGTGGCCAGTCCCGACACCACCACGCAGCCAGCTTCCGCCAGGGCGGCGCTGACTTTCTGGGTCCACTGCTGACCGTAGGGGGTGGGGGCGCGGGTGCCGACAATAGCGATGGCCGGCTGCTGCCAGTCGGGGCACTCGCCTAAGACGTAGAGAAGGGGCGGTGGATCCGGCAGCTCCCACAACAAGGGCGGATAGCCGGGATCCGCAGGGGTTAGGAAGGGGATGCGGGGCTTTTGGGTTTGCTCCAGGATCTCCCCAGGGTCGAGGCCAGGACGGGCAGAGACAATCGTTTCTGCCAGGGTGGGGCCAATGCCCTCTACCTGCAGCAGGGCCGGAACATCCGCCTGCCAGGCCCGTTCCAAGGATCCAAAGAACTCCGCCAGCCGCTTGAGGCGGTGGGGGCCGATCCCTCTAATCCGCGCCCAAGCCAGCCAGTAGGGCCGCTCTCGTTCGCCCCCAGCCTCCCTTTTGCCGGCAGGATCGGAAGGGGAAATCGAGAAAGACAAGTTCAGCTCCCCCCAACAGTGGCTGTAGTACCTTAAGTAATGGTCAGCAAAAAAGCAGGAGATAAGTGAATGTTAGGGTTGGATCCTGCTGGTGGTTCTCAGGCGACAAGGCCATTGCGGCTTGGACAAGGACGCCAGGCTTGGGTGTGGGGGATCTATCCGCTGCTGTGGCTGTTGACCTGGGTGGGATCCCGCTCGGCCCAGCCGCAGCTATTGGGGATCCCGGCTTGGTACTGGGGAGCAGGGTTGGCGGTGCTGCTGTTGGTGCCCCTGAACTTCTACTTTGTGCGAACTTGCTGGCCCAGGGCTGGAGATGAGTGACACGGTTTTGAGTTTGGGTGTGGTGGGGGTGTACTTGCTGCTGCTGGCGGCCATTGGTTGGTGGAGCTACCGCCGCAGCGGCCAGGATCCGGTCAGCTATTTCCTGGCAGGGCGGGGGCTGGGATCCCTGGCCTTGACCTTGACCACGCTGGCGACGCTGCTCAGCGCCTTTACCTTCCTCGGCGTGCCGGCGGATGCCTACACCCACGGCCTGGGGATTTTTTTGGCCGTGGGGGTCACCACGGCGCTGATCTCAGGGCTGTTTTTTGGGGTGGGCTACCGGGTGTGGCTGGCGGCCCGCCACTTTGGGTTCATCACCCCCTCAGAGTTCTTTGGCCACCGCTTCAACAGCCCTCTCCTGGCCCTGCTCTATTGCCTAAGCGCCCTGACGTTTACCGCCCCCTACATCAGCATCCAGATCATTGGCGGGGCGCGCACCCTGGCCGCCGTTTTGGGGGAAGGGATCCCCTACTGGCCCCTGGCGGTGGGGGTGGCGCTGGTCATCCTGGGCTATGTCCTCTTCGGCGGCTCCCAGGCCGTGGTCTGGACGGACGTGGTGCAGGGGATCATCTTGGTTGTGGGGATGGGAGTGGCCTTTGTGGCCGTGGCCTTGAGTTGGGGCCAAGAGGCCGGCAGCCGGTTGGATCCCTGGCTGAGCTTGCCCGGCCCCCAGGGGCGCTGGAGCTGGCAGACCCTGCTTGGCAACCAACTGCTGTTTTTGATGGCCACGCCCCTTTTCCCCCAATTTTTTCAGCGCTTCTACATGGCCAAAAGTGCCCGTCCCTTTCAGACCCTGATGGTGGTCTGGCCGCTGCTGATTCTACTGGTGTTCTTCCCAGCAGCCCTCATTGGCGTCTGGGGTCGGCTGGCTTTTCCTGACCTGCAGCAGCCGGATCAGATCATGCCGCTGATGTTGCAGACCCTGCCCAGCGGCGTGGCGGCAGTGGTGATTACAGCGGCGCTGGCGGCTTTGATGTCTACGGCGGACTCGCAACTGCTAACAGCCAGCTCCCTGGTTACCCGGGATCTGGTGGTTACCTTGCTCAAGCGCCAGCTTTCTCCGCACCAGGAGGAGCTGTTGGGCCGCTGGGTGGTGCTGGGGATTGGGCTGGTTTCCTTTGCCATTGCCGTCAGGCCACCGGGGCTCATCGCCCAGATCGCCACCTGGAGCTTTCAGGGCAACGCCATGCTCTTTCCCCTCTTGATTGCCGGCCTGTACTGGAAGCGGGCTACCCGCGCCGGGGCCGTAGCCGGAGCTTTGGTTTCCAGCGGTCTCACCTTGGGCTGGCTGGCGGGCCTGTTGCCCCAAGCCTGGACGGGGGGCTGGCTGCCGGTGATCCCGGCGGTGGTTGTCGGCACGGCGGTGCTGGTGGGGGTGAGCTTGCTCACTCAGCCCGACCAGGAGAGGCTGGCCGCCTACTATGAGAGCGGCCCTTGGGGGGAGGAGATCTCGAAATAACTGGATTGAGACAGATCCCTCACCCCCGGCCCCTCTCCCTGAGGGATGACCCTCACCCCCGGCCCCTCTCCCTGAGGGA
>NZ_JANSJH010000119.1:0-7208 GCF_047462495.1 Synechococcus sp. H55.2
AGACACCTTGAGCTTGCAGGAGATAGTCAGGACTTGGGCCATGTCACGATTATCCGTCGTCCGCATTGCTCCCGCCCCTGACCCTACGGGTACAGGGCGGGGCTCCTGCGGTTTCTAGCTGAAGCAAGGCAGGAGCTTTGGGGTCGTTTCAGAATAGTTTAAGGCGGTTTCCGGTCGCTTCTTGCCGCCACCCTTAGCCCCAACCCCTCTCCTAGAGAGAGAGGAACTCGTCAAGAAGTTGCTTGTCTCTCTCTCAAACGAGCTTCCCCCTCTTCAATAGCCACCGTGCCTTGACCCAAGACTTTCTGAAAAAAGGATCCGAAAAGATGCTTTGTTCGTCCAACTGTGGGATCCACACAACCGACAATCTTGCTTAGGAGATCGTCCTCTACGGATTTAATGTAGGAAAATCAGTTGTCGTGAACGTAGATTTGGTGGGCAACTCTATCTCTAAGTCTCTCTTGATTGACAACAAAAGAGTCTTCGCCTTCAAATTGGATTCCTAACTCATAGGCGATAGCATCGGTCAACGCCCACTCGATAAAAAGGCTAGACAAAGCATCTCCGCAGAGTTTCTGGATCGGAGATGGTTCTGTGTATTTCATCCGCTCCGATAGTAGTTCGGCAGCCGGGAAGGCGGCCAACAATAAAACGTTGTCTTGATACTCTCCCTTTCTTGAAGCTGCGGGTCGATCAGGGGATCCCGCCCAGCCAGCGCCGCCAGCTCCACCAGGGATCCCCTCTCCTGGTGGCCCTAAACAGCTCGGCCACTTCTTCGCCGCTGGGTCGAGCCCTAAAGGTCTGGAGGACGCTGTAGAGGCCGGGCTCTTCCTGCTGCCACAGGCTCCAGGGATCCGGGTAGGCGCGAAACAGGGCTCCTTCCAGCAGCGAGCGCAGGTAGTAACTGGTCTCAAAGGTGCTCAGGAAGCGTTGCCGCAGCCGGCGCCCAGCCAGCCCCACCCCCACTGCGGCGGCATCCTGAAGTTGTGGGTTGAGGAGAACGACGGGCTTGGGATCCCGGCCTTTGGCAGCCAGCCCAGAAGGATCGCCGCCGCTCACCACCTGGCAGACCCGCTCCACCTGATCCAGGCTGTAGACTGCTGGCATTACAAACAGGACGCTCTGGTCTGGTGTAGGCTGCGTGCGGGCAGTCAGGCTTTGCAGTTGCATCCCGTCGGGAAGGGATCCCCACTCCCGCTGGGCCAGGGCTGCTCCGCCGGCATCGCTGAACAACACCAAAGCCGGTGGCGGCAGCAGCTCCAAGAACGGACGGGCTAAGACTTCCGGCTTGATGTCGGGGGCGAGGATCTCGATGAGCAGGCGGCGATACCCCGCCTGGATAGCCAGGCGTGTGGCCTGGATGGCCTGCTCGCAGGCTTGGGCCAGATCGCCGGGCAGGTGGGGAAACTGAGTCAGTTGCAGTTGTTCAGCCACAGTCTCATCCCATCAGATCCATCAGATAACAAGATTGCAACAGACGCTCAGCCGGACAAGTCTTCCCAAGCCCTGTGGGTGAGCAGTTCTTCCAGAACCCGCACCCCCCGCAGTTGGTTGGAAAGGGGCAGGTGACCTTTGGGGGCAGACAGATCCCAGGTGAACTCGTCGGGGTAGCGGGTCCAGTGGTAGCCTTGTTTCCAGCCAATCAGCGGCCAGAGGCGCTCCCAGTTGCGATTCACCCCCAGCCAGAGCTGCCGCTGCACCGAGTAGCCGAAGCGATCCCCGGAGGCCACCCGCCACAGGCGATCGATGGTGCGCAGATCCTCTGCCGGGATCCGGCTCACTTCGGAAAAGTACAGCCAGCCCCGCCGCGCCGCCCCCTCTCCCGCTGCCCGGCACAGCAATTGCAGGCTCAGCCGATCCGCTTCCAGCCAGGCTCCCGCCGCCAGCAACTCCTGGAGAGGCCGATAGTCAATGTCCAGGGCTGAAATCAGAGGGACTGTCACCATTGCCGTTGCAAAAGGTTTCTTTCGAATTCTAGTCCCTGTTGGCGGCCCACTCAGGGTTCAGGAGGATACTTGGGCGGATCCCCAAAGACGATGCGATAGCCAAGATAGGCCACCCCTAGCAACCCCGCCAGGATCCACAAGAAGGCTGAGAAGGGCATGTAGGAAAAAAAGACAACATAGACCCGGCGGCTGAGCCAAGAAAAAATGAGATAGACTGCCGCTAAGAGGCCGATCCCTTGCAAGGTGCGGAAAGCCGGCACCCGTGAGAGCGGCATGCGCTGCCGTGCCACCCAGATGGAGCTAAGGAAATAGTAGGGAGGCACCAGCAGCAGAAACATATCCGCCTGCTTCACCACCGCCTGCCAGCCAGCCGTGTTGGTGGCATAGGCCAAGTAACCGGCCCAGAGGACAAGGCTCACCGCTGCCAAGCCGATGTTCAAGCTGAGCAAAAAAGGCTCTTCCCACTGCCCCGGGATCCAGTGGCAGAGAACCCAAACCAGCCAAGGAGCCGCAAAGAGCAGGATGGCAATCGTCAAGCCGTTGGCGTTGAGCTGGGTGAAAAACGTTTCCAGGGTCATAATGGCGAAGGGAGGGAAAGTCGATTTCACTCGATAGTAGCGTAGTTCCAATCCTTGACCAAAATCCGTCAACACTGACCAAAAAACAACGGTCTCAGGGATCAAGTTTTCCGGACAACCCAAAAGGGATCCCTAAATTACCAGCGATCCTTTCTGATCCACTTGGCAACATCCCTTCCCAAAAGTCCAAGGTCTTGCTCCCGACAAACGCCAACCCCTCCCCCAGCAAGGAGAGGGGCGGCGGGCTCGGCAACAGCCCAGACTAGAGGCCTTGCAGCACCGTATCCTGGCGCACCGAGAGGTTCTGGATGCGGGTATCTTGCGCAGCCGGGGTATCCTCCTGGGTGAACACGCCGATCTGCCGCAAGTAGCGAGCCAGCGCATCCTGCTCGCTGCCGGGGGTGTCAAAAGTGATGCCGGAGCTGGGGGCCAAGTTCACCCGGTTGGGGTTAGACAGGCGCGGGAAGGGATAGTCATCCCCACCGTTGGCCAGGAAGTCCAGCGTCACCAGGCGGAAGGTACGGCGGGGATCCCCTTGCAACTGGCCGTTGCGCACCACCACATCCCGGCCCGTGGGTGTGTCCACCCGCAAAGAGATCACGCGGGATCCCGGTGGTCGCGACGGATCAAAGCTGAAGGCAAAGCCGCCAATCTGCGGGAAGCGGCCCGGCGTGGCCCCTGGCTGGCTTTGCGCCACCCCGTGTTCTATCAATTGTTTCAGCTCCTCGGCGGTGACGGTCACCAGCGACAGGCCGTTGTTAAAGGCCAAGGCAGTTTCGATATCCAGTTGCGAAACTTGGCCTGACTGCTTGCCGGCATCGGGGTTGGCCAGCGGAGGGATCCGCCGCACCGGCTCGCCGCCGCCGCCGCCGGTGGTAGCCCCAATGGGAGCGCGAATGCCACCCCCGTTTTTCAGGGAGATAACCGTGGTGGCATCGACAGTTTTGGCGTAGGCCAAGTTGGCATCAGCCGTGAGGTTGCCCAGGTTGGTTTCCTCGGTGCGCACCTCGGCCCGCAGGCCGTTGAGGAATTGCGTAGTAGAGCCAAAGGTGCGGCCATCCTTGGTGCGGATGATGTTGCCGATCTCGTTGGCCACCCGCACCACGTCGGGGTTGGGAGTGCCGCGCACGGCTGCCACCCCTTGGTCGTCGGTGGCATAGGCGCCGCTTACCGGATCGATGCGGGCAATCACCCCATTGGCGTCGAAGCCGGCCACCAAGCGGCCCACGTAGCGGTAGTTGGCGCCGGTGTTGACCACTGCCACCGGCTGGCCACTGGCTGAGGTGCGCAGGATGGGGTAATCGCCCGTGCGCACATCTTCAGGGCGGAGGCGGTCGGTGGGCTTGGCAATAACACGGTGGGAGCCGCCGGCGATGATGACATCGACATCCCGCAGTTGGCTGGCCAGGGTTACCTCGTTTTGGAGCTGCTGCAGGTGGGCCAGGAGGATGATCTTGTTAATGCCCTGGCCGGTGAGCTGGTTAACGAAATTCTGGATGAGGGCAGCGTTCACCTGGTCGGTGTCGTCCACCCTGCCTTCCACCCTCACCTCAGGGCCGGGACTGGAAATGGCGGCCAAGCGGGTGGTGGTGGCACCCACCAAGCCAATCCGCTGTCCTCCCACCGTGATCACCGCCGTCTTGACGATCTTGCCGCGGATGGAGCTGGCCTCTTGGCCATCGGCAGCAAAGTCAGAGCTGGCCAGTTCGCCGGTGCCGCTGAAGCTGAGGTTGGCGCTCAAGTAGGGAAAGCGGGCGCCCGCGTAGCCGCGGCTGCTGTCGGGTCGGATCAGGTCGCGAATTTGGCGCGTGCCTTGGTCAAATTCATGGTTGCCAAAGGCAGACGCCTCAAAACCGATGGCGTTGATGATTTCAATGTCGGCTTTGCCAGGCGTGCGGTCATACCGACCTCGCAGGGAAGGATCCGTGCTGGCGTTGTAGAAGGGGCTGGGAATGTAGTTGTCGCCACTGGAGAGGATCACGGTGTTGGGAAATTGGGGGCGCAGCGCGTTGATCACCGCCGAGAAGCGGGGGGCATCCTGAACGGCGGCAATGGAAGCTTCCAAGTCGCTGGCGTGCAAAATCTGCAGCGTAAAGGCGGGCGGTTGACTGGAGAGGGTGACATTGGGATCCGAGGCGATAAACCCCGCTCCTCCGCCGGCTGGAGGAACTGAGCTACTGCTGGTACCGCAGGCGCTGGCCAGACCCAGCACCAAACAGCACAGCCCAACCCACAGGGACTTGGCCAGAGGGTTCAGCCAAGCCGGAAGCCCTCCCTCGGCAGGGGCTAACCCTCGAGCGCGACAAGCTGATTTCATGACAGTTCCTTCACTCCATCCACGAGACAAGACGCATCCGCGTTCACGTTACCAGGGCTGGGCGGGAGGTTTCGCTATGGCTTGTTTAAGATTGGGTCAAGCTCAGGTTAAGCTTGCCGCGGATCCCAGCCAAACTGGTGCAAGTCCACCCGGCCCTCGGCGTCGAAGGGGATCCCTTCGGCTTGGAGTAAGACTTTTTGCAGGTCGTCGTAGCCGAGGCGAAAAGGGGAGTAGGAGATGCGCCCTTGGGCGTTGATCACCCGCTGCCAGGGGATGTCGGTTTTTTGGCCTTGCAGGCGAAACAGGGCATAGCCCACCTGGCGAGCATACCCCGGATAGCCGGCAAGCCGCGCCACCTGCCCATAGGTGGCCACTCGCCCCGGCGGGATCCGCCGCACAACTTCATAGAAGCGCTGGTAGAGGCTGATGGATTGGGCCTCGGTGGGGCAAGCCGGTGTCATAGGGATCCCTACCCAAACTCAGGAGACAATGGAGTTGGCTGATAACAAGCGCAGCTCTTCCTATGAGTTATCTCATTGCGGTACTGCCGGATCGCATGGCTGCCGAGGCGGCCTATAGCGCTCTGGAACAAGCCGGCTTCCCTCTGGAGCGATTGCACCTGCTGGGGCGAGGCTACAAAACGGCGGATGAATTTGGGCTCATCGATCCGGCCCAAGCAGCCCACCGCCAGATGCAGCGCCTGGCCATTTGGCTGGTGCCCTTTGGCTTTTTGGCGGGAGTGGGGTTCAGCGTCCTCAGCGGCCTGGATACCTTTGCCTGGGCGGGATCCCTGGGCAACCACCTAATCGGCGGCCTGTTGGGTGCCCTGGGTGGGGCCATGGGCAGCTTTTTTGTGGGGGGAGGAGTAGGCCTGACCAGCGGCTCCGGCGATGCTTTGGCCTACCGCAACCGTCTCAATGCGGGCAAGTACGTGCTCATTTTGGAAGAGGAGAACGAAACCCGCCTGCGCGAGGCAACGCGGATTTTGCGCCAATTTGAGCCGGAGAATCTACAAGGGTACAGCGAGCGCCTTTGAAGACTAGAAAAGAAATGGGTACAGCAAGCTTAGACCCCTTCGCATAGGTTCAATCGTGAGGGAGCAAAAAGCATGTCTTGGCAGTGGCAGCGACCTTTGGCCTTGCCTGCTCAAGTGGGCCGCGGCTGGGCCATCGGCCTGGGGGCAGGGATCGCCTGGCTGGCCTCTTGGCCGGCTCTTGCCCACCACGCTCTGGGCGGGAGATTGCCGGCCACAGGGTGGGAGGGGTTTTTGTCGGGCCTGGCCCATCCGGTGATCGGCCCGGATCACCTGGCCTTTGTGGTGGCCATTGGTCTCATTGCGGCGGGGCAGCCCTGGCGCTATGGGATCCCGCTGGGCTTTGTGCTGGCCGGTCTGGTGGGCACCGGGATCCACCTGGCCGGCTGGGATCCCCTGGGGCTAACCGAGTTGGCCATTGCCTGCTCCATAGTTCTCTTTGGCCTACTGCTGGTTCAATCGCGGCAGATCCCAAGTTGGCTTTTGCTGCTGTGGGGATCCCTGGCGGGGCTATTCCATGGCTATGCCTATGCCGAAGCGATCATCGGTGCCGAACCCATGCCCTGGCTGGGCTATCTGCTGGGGTTGAGCACCGTTCAATATGGGGTAGCGCTCCTTGCCCTCTGGGCGGCTGAAACCTGGGCAGAGAGGATCCCTGGCTTAATCCGCAGTGCCGGCTGGATGATTGCAATAGTGGGGGCTATATTCCTAACGTTGGCGGTGGTGAGCTCCTAGACACCCTTGCACTGGGGATCCCCAATCCGGTACAAGGATAACGGTGAAGATGAGTAACAACAAGGGGAGATCCCATGGAGCGCACCTTTATCGCCATTAAGCCAGACGGCGTGCAGCGGGGTCTGGTGGGCACCATCATCCAGCGCCTGGAAAGCCGGGGCTACCAATTGGTGGGCCTAAAGCTGGTGCAGGTAAGCCAAGAGCTGGCGGAAGCCCACTACGCTGAACACAAGGAGCGCCCCTTCTTCCCCGGTTTGGTGAAGTTCATCACCTCAGGGCCGGTGGTGGCCATGGTCTGGCAGGGCAAAGGGGTGATTGCTGCCGCTCGCAAGCTCATCGGCAAGACCAACCCTTTGGACGCCGAGCCGGGCACCATCCGCGGCGATTTTGGCATTGATATTGGCCGCAACCTCGTCCATGGCTCCGATGGCCCCGAGACCGCCCAACGGGAGATCGCCCTTTGGTTCCAGGAATCCGAGCTGGTAAGCTGGACGCCCGCCACCCAAAGCTGGATTTACGAGTAGGCATGGCCGGTGGCAGCAAAATGGCTCGTCGCGTCGATCCCTAGTTCTCTTCTCCCTTTGAACAGAGGCTAGAGA